>NZ_WJSP02000008.1 GCF_009720255.1 Agromyces humi
GTGCGGCAGCGAGCTCGGATGGAAGGCGACCTCGCCGGCAACGTCAGCCGCCCCGAGCTCGTGTCCGAGTGGGGGTACGACGTCAAGTTCGCGGCGCACTACCTCAGGCTCGGCTACCAGGGCCTCGGTGTCATCGAGCACGGCACACTGCAGATGCCGCTCGAAGGTGAAGTGCGCGAGCACATCCTCGCGGTCCGCGCTGGCCAGGTCTCGTACGACGACGTCATCGCTGAAGGTGTGGAACTCGAGCGGAAGCTCGAAGCGGGTCTCGAGTCGACGAGCCTCCCCGAGAACGTCGATATGGAGTGGCTCAACGGATGGCTCGCCGGCGCCCACCGTCAGGCGTGGCGCAGCCAGCGATGGTCGCGGAACCTCACCCGGACGAACCGATAGCGAACGGACCGCACTAGTGACCGAAGCACAGGACCGCGCCCGAGCGGCCAAGATCAACGCCGACCCGCTCGCGAAACTCCTCCACGACGAGATCGAGAAGCTGCCGCACGCGCAACGGCTCTACCCGGACCTGTTCGCGCTCAGCCTGGCCGAACGGGTCCGGGCTGGTGGTCGTTCCTGCGCGACGCCGGCCGACGGTCTAAGGGGCGAGCTCCGTGAACTCGCCGAAGCGGCGACTCCTGGGGAGTGGCGGTACTACGAGACCCTGCACGGTGACACGCACGTCGTCGACGAGCGCGGATTCATCTTCGATGGAATGGTCGCGACCACCCCATACCAGCGGGAGAACGCGAGGTTCATCGCCGCCGCGAACCCGCAGGCGGTGCTCGAGCTGCTCCGGCAGGTTGACGAGCTCGGGGAGCTGGCCAGGCAAGCTGGCGCTCACCTCCCGTTCTCGGAGATGTACGACTTCTTCGAGAAGGTGCAGAGCATCCTCGGCGACGACGAATTCGACGATGAGGGCGACGATGACTGAGTGGTCGCCGACCGCAAGGCAGCAACGCGACCTGGATCTTGCCGTCCGTCACATCGGCCGGGCACTGGCCGCGCTTGGACGGGTCGGGATCCCGACCACGTCCGGTGATGGCCGGCAGCCGGGACTGTACGCGCTGATCGCCGCCGAGCGGTCGCTCGCAGAGGCGTCCGACTCGCTGATCGACGGGCTCGAGCTCGTCAGGCCGGTCTTCGATCTCGAGGAGGACCACCGTGAGTGAACGCCGGCAGGTGTGGGCATCGATGGGACGCGGAGAGCGCATCTTCTTCGCCCTGGCGTTGCCGTTCCTTCTGGTCGTGTACGCCGCCTCCTGGCTGCACGACTGGTACGAGCACGGCTAGATCCATCAACATCCGACCGCAGCCTCCCGCGCAACCCGCGCAGGGAGGCTGCGGTCATTTCCGGGACGAATTCGCCCAAGAGAAGCCCTGATCGAGCCATTTTTGACGATTCCGGCTGATAGCAGCACCCTCCGACATCGGAAAACCGCGCATGAGAAGTGCCAAGCAAGGATTGCTACCCGAAAACACGGGGTATCGCCAAGGATTGGCCGTCGGAAACAGGTCGATCTCTGCGCACCCTCAGAACTCGATATTGTCACTCCAACGGCACCGGGCGACGCCCTGACCCTACCGAAGGAGCTACACAGATGGACGAGACGCCCGACCCTACTTCGAGTGTGCCAGCACCATCCGACATTCCCGCCGACACCGGTGGGAAGCGGACGTTCAGCTGGAGTGGGCTGCCGCTTCGCAGCAAGATCGCGGTGATCGCCGCCGCGGCCATCGTCGTGACCGCGAGCGTCGGTGTTCCCGCCTACGCAGCGCATGCCGCACGGGTCGCGGACGACGAACGAGTCGCCGCAGCGGAAGCCGCTGCCGAGGAGGCAGCCGCCGAGCTCCGCGACGCCAAGTCCGACGCCGCCGAGTTCGACAAGTCCCTCGGCCAGGTCATCGACTTGGCGGCCGCGTACGACCCTGCGGCCGGCGCCGACCTGACGAGCGCACGGGAGAAGCTGACGAAGGCGATGAAGGGCGACGACCCGAAGGCGATCGCCCGGGCGCGGAAGTCCGCCGAGACCGCCCTCGCGAAGGTGGCTCAGTCCGCAGCAACCCAGGCGGAGTCCGTCGTCGCCGCGAAGGCCCTCGCTGATCAGGCGTCGAAGGACGCGCTCACCGCTGCTGCGAAGCAGCTCAGGGAGAACGCCAAGGGTGACGTCGCGCTCATCGTCACGGGCATCTCCGCCGCATCGCAGGCTGCTGCAGCAGCTGACGCGTCCCACGCTGCTGCCGAGGCAGCCGCTGCGGCAGCTGCCGCTGCCGCGGAGGAAGCAGCTCGCGCCCAGGCGGAAGCGTCAGGCGGCTCGAGCGGCGGGTCCTCCGGTGGCTCGAGCGGTGGTTCGTCTGGCGGCGGGTCCTCCGGTGGCTCGAGCGGTGGTTCGTCGGGCGGGTCGAGCGGAGGTTCGTCTGGCGGTGGGGGCGGGGGCGGCAGCACCGGAGGTGGCGGCTGGGTTCCAGACACCAACGTGTACGTCCAGAACAACGGGAACTACACGCCCGGCTGCAACGGGGCGCCCAGCTTCTGGTACGCCTCGCACGACCCCGGCCCCGGCGGTACGTCGATCGTCTCGTTCGGGTTCCCGTACGACTACTCGATCAGCGGCACCACCATCAACTTCTACGGGTGCGACATCTAGAACCACAGTCAGCATCTCTCGTCCTTCGTCTCTTCTTCGTGGAACACATGCGCGGGGAACAGGTGAAATCGACCCGTCGGGACTGGGCGTTCGTGGATCTTCACGAAGCCCAGTCCTGACGCCGTCTGGGCTACCGACGGGAGACCCATGCGCGGATGATCTGCCCTCTCATTCGGGCGACCGGCCGCGCATGCAGGCGGCATGAATCCATCCAGAAGAGCACCAGATCGCCCGGCCATCCCGGCTTTCCAGCCAAGAGAAGCCGCTCGTTCGCCGCATACCTACCAGTTGGAAGAGCGTTCCCGACGAGAGGTAGGGGTGGTCGCGTGAAGAAGCTCCAGTTCCACATCGAACAGCTGCGTGACCGGGCTTCACGTGCTCGAGTCAAGGGCGGCGTCCACCGTCGACTGAAGAGTCAGTGGGCGAAGGCCGGGATTGTCGCAGCAGCCACGCTGACGGTCACTGCGATCGTCGGCGGAAGCCTGACGCTCATCAGCTCGCCCGCGGTCGCCGCAGGCACCGGCGCCGGCTTCTCGAACCAGACCCCGTACGGCGGATTCCTCGGCAACTACATCGCCCCGGACGGCACCCGGATCTACTGCATGGACCCTGCGGCTGCCTGGCCCTCCGGCGGGACCGGCTACGGCGGTGAGGTCGGCTTCGTCGGCGGTGACGGCGCCGGAAGCTCCCGTGACCTCGGCGGCAACGAGATCAAGCAGCTGAACTGGATCCTCAACAACTACGGGCAGACCGCCGACCCAGTGCAGGCTGCAGCCGTCTCCGCCGCCGTCTACAACTTCACCTCGCTGAACCACCCGGACGGTCACCACTGGATCGACGGCAACGCCACGATCAACGCCTCGTACGACTGGATCATGGGGCAGATGGCCGCCCACTGGAACGACGGGGTCACCCCCTCGGGCCAGATCACCTTCCAGGTAGACGGCAACAACAACTACCTCGGTACGGTGACGGTCTCCGGTCTTCCCGGCGGCACCAGCCCAGGAACCATGACCCTGACCAACGGTGTGTTCTCGAACGGTGCGACCACCCTCGGCGGCATCGTGAACGGTGGCTCATACGCGATCCGCGGCGTCCCGCCGGCAGACGGCTCGGCGTACAAGATCTCGGCGTCTGCTTCGTTCACCGCCCCGGGTGGCACGAAGGCGGCGGTGAACATCTGGTACACCGGCGGTCAGCAGCGCACCCTGTCCGGTTCGGGCGGCACCAGCGGCAGCTTCACGCTCAGTGGAATCGACCCCGTGGGCCGCTCAACCGCCTTCGACCCCATCGTCACCACCCAGAAGACGACGGAGTTCCTCAATCCCGGCGATACCCCTCAGGACCAGATCAGCTTCTCGACCGCGACCGCGGCTCCATGGTTCCTGGCCGGAGCGAACTACCTGCGGATCAAGGCCAACGGCACCCTCTACGGCCCCCTCCAGGACGAACCCACCCGACAGGCAACCGTGCCCGCCGGCGCACCAGTGGCCGCACATTCCACGGTGACCACCACGAGCGCCCAGGGCCCGACCGCTCCCTACCTCGTCACCGCAGACACCGCGGTCACTGAGAGCGGTTACTACACGTGGGTATGGACGATCGACCAAGCCGATCAGGCTGCGTTCGCTGCCTCGATCCTGGCCCCGGGGTACCACTTCCAGGACGACTTCGGCATCCCAGCCGAGACGCCGTTCGTGGTCCCGTCGTTCGACACTGCGGCGACGCAGAAGTCCACGCCGGGCTCCACTGTCCGGGACACGATCAACGTGAACGGGGTGGTCCCCACCCAGGGGATCGACGTGATCTTCCGCGGGTACCTGCAGGACGCACCGGCTGTGGAGGGCGACCCGATCGTCGCGCGCTGCGACCCGTCGAACCTGGTGTTCCAGTCGGCGTTCCCGACCCGGATCGTGAAGGACGGCGACACCGCCGTCTCGAGCGAGGACTTCAACCTCGACATGATCCACATCGGCACGATCTACTGGGTCGCGGAGGCGAGCATCTCCGGCACTGTCGTGTGGACGGACGGGTGCGGCACGAACCCGAACGAGCAGACGAAGGTGACCGTCCCCGAGTTCTCCACGTCGGCGACCGCACAGTCAACGCCCGGATCCACCGCGACGGACACGATCAACGCGATCGGGTTCTTCCCTCCGGAAGGTGTGGACGTGATCTTCCGCGGGTACCTGCAGGACGCACCGGCTGTGGAGGGCGACCCGATCGTCCCTCGCTGCGACCCGGACAACCTCATCCACGAGTCCGCCACACCGACGCACCTCGCCGGCACCGACCAGGTGACGGGAAGCTCGGAGGCGTTCAAATTCTCCATGGATCACCTCGGCACCGTCTACTGGGTCGCCGAAGCCCGCATCGGCTCGACGATCGTCTGGACCGACGGTTGCGGCACCAACCCTGACGAAACCACCGTCGTCACCGTCCCGGAGTTCTCCACCGAAGCGGCCGCGTACGCGGTGCCGGCGTCGACGGTGAAGGACACCGCGAAGGTCACCGGGTTCCTCCCTCCGGAAGGTGTGCAGATCTCGTTCGCCGGGTACCTGCAGCCAACCGAGGAGGGCGCCGCTGCGAAGTGCGACCCGGAGAACCGGGTCTACCTGTCGACGACACCGCACCACGTGGCCGCTGAAGGCCTCGTGGACTCCGAACCGTTCCAGGTGGCGCAGGAGCATGTCGGCACCATCTTCTGGCAGGAGACGGCGACGATCTCTGACGTCGTCGTACACACCGGCGTCTGCGGTGCGGAGACCGAGGTCACGAAGATCGAACAGCCGAAGCTGTCCACGGTCGCGAGCCCTGGCTTCAAGGGTGAGGACGCCACGGACACCGCCACGATCGTCGGGCTCGTCCCGGACGGCGCGTACGTCACCTTCGCGGTGTACTACACCCCGCTCGGGGAACGGCCGGCGCAGACACCGGACCGGATCCTGAACACCAGCTGGTCGGAGAAGAAGTTCCCGGTCGCTGGTGCCAGCACCGCACCGTTCGGCCAGGTCGCGAACAACCAGGAGATCGTCGTCAACTCCGACGGGCAGAAGGTCGTCGGGCTCGGCACGTTCCACTGGGTGGCGACTCTGTTCACCGCGGACGGGCAGGTCATCCAGAAGGGCGAGTTCGGTGACCCGACCGAGACGGTGTCGCTGAAGCAGTCCCGGGTAAAGGGGATCATGGTCGACTCGCTCGAGTTCGCCGGCGGCAACTTCGGCAACGGCGGCCCGTGGTTCCTCGGCGGGCTTGCGACGCTGGCGTTCCTGATCGCCGCGGCCGCGGTGATCCTCGAGCTCCGCAGACGGCGCGCATAACCTGAACTGAGTGAGGCGGGGTCGGACCGGTTGACGGTCCGACCCCGCTCTCGTCTGCGTCCGCGCATGAGGGTGCCGAGAAGAAGGGAGTCCACAACGATGGACACGACACAGGCACTCCGGCTCGGCCGGGAACTCATGGCACAGCACGGACTGGCCGGCTGGACGATCTCCTACGACCGCGCGGAGATCCGCTCCGGGCTGTGCAAGTACGGTCCGAAGCAGATCACCCTCGGCAGGGCGTTCGTCGCTTCCGCTGGCGAGCCGGCTGTCCGGAACGTCATCCTCCACGAAATCGCACACGCTCTCGTCGGTGCGTACGTCGTCCGCTATGGCCGCCGTGTCCGATCCGGGCACGGACCGGAGTGGAAGGAGTTGGCCATCTCGATCGGCTGTGACGGGGAGCGCTGCAACAAGGACAACCCGCACGCGCAGTCGGTCCGGGAGCGGCAGGCGGCGGAGGCGTACAGCGCCGCCGGTGTCACCCTCGGCGACGACGCATGGACGGGCTCGGCGCAGTTCCCTCACCCGACCGCCGTCCGCGGTGACAAGATCGCCGCGTGCGGCCTTGTCGGGCGGGTGGAGAAGGTCGCGAACTCGAGGTACCACGTCAAGGCGGTCCGCAACGGGCGTGAGGGCGTGTGGACGGTTCCGTTCGCCACCGCCAAGTTCGTCGTGGCGGAGAACGGTGCGCCGGTGGAGCGCCGCACCGCCCCTGCGCCGCGCTTCACGCCCAAGGCACCGACGGTGACGTTCAGGAAAGACCTCCCCGTCGTCATCAACTTCCCCGGCAACGCCGCCCACGGCCTCACCGGCAAGGTCGTCCGGGTGAACCAGAAGACCGTGTCGATCGAAACGGATCGCGGCTCCTTCCGAGTGTCCCCGAACCTGCTCCGCGTCGCGTGAATGTTGCGGGGCCGGGTGGCAGACCCGGCCCCGCACACGTACCGCTGCGTGACGACGAACCTGAGCGCTGAGAACCGGTACCTGCAACGCCCGAACGGGAAGCTGAACGGCTCGGACCCCAAGCCGCAGAGCGCCGCAGAAATTTCGCTGCCCGGCCACGGGCAGGATTCCGCGCATGTCACAGGCATGACCTCTGCCACCCCGCAGGACATTCTCACGTCGGAGATCCCCGACCTGTGCGTGTTCGACCTTGAAACCACCGGCATCGACGTGTTCGACGCCCGCATCGTCACCGCCTACCTCGGCCGTGTCAACCGACAGAACCAGATCACCGGGTCGTACTCATGGCTGGTGAACCCCGGCATCGAGATCCCCGAAGGCGCAGCCGCAGTGCACGGGATCAGCACCGAAGTCGCCGTCCGCGACGGCCGCGACCCCGCCGAGTCGGTCAACGAGATCCTCACCGTGATCCGCCGCTCCATCAGCACCGGCCGGCCGATCGTCGCCTACAACGCCGCATACGACCTGTCACTCCTGAACGCGGAAGCCCGCCGGTACGGGCTCGACCCGATCGACGACTGGGGTGTGGTCATCGACCCACTCATCATCGACAAGAAGGTCGACAAGTACCGCCGCGGGAAGCGAACCCTCGAGGTGACCGCCGCGCACTACGGCATCACCCTGGAAGGCGCACACGACTCGATGTACGACGCGATCGCCACCGGCGCTGTCACCTGGCAGGTGCTCGGGACCATGATCGGGCACCGCGACTTCGGCGACTACCGCCTCTCCGAACTGCACGCGCTCCAGGCGGAGTGGGCCCGGGAGCAGCAGGAGTCGTTCCAGGCGTACAAGCGCAGCAACGGCGAGCCGGACTTCACCGTGGACTTCGGATGGCCTGAGCGCGACCCTCGCACTCCGTCGACGGAGGAGAAGGTCGTCTCGGCAGCAGCCTGACCTGCTGACCCTGTTGAAGGCGCGGCCGCGGATCGTTCCCGGCCGCGCCTTCGGCGTCAGTACGAGCCGACGGTAGCCAGCCGGTTCGCGGGGTTGTTCCGCATCGCCTTGAACATCTCCATCGCGTCGGAGGATGCACCGCCGCGGTCCCAGCCGGACAGGTACTCGTCGAGGAGGTCCACCCACGCACGGGGGAGACGGCCGTCACGGTTCGCCTTGACCTTCTCGATCACCCACATCGCCAGGGATCGTTCATGCTCGTCCGGGCTGTCACCGTTCGGCATCCGGTGCTCCTGCGATTTGAACATCGCCACCGCGACGAGCTCCACCTCGAACTGCTCCTGTGCGGACATCTGCCGCCACTCGGGGATCTGCTGGTCGAGCAGCACCTCACGGTCGGGGCGGAGGTCCCCGACGCGGAGCGCGTCTCGCTGCTTCGCCAGCCACCGGCCGGCCAGCCGCTCGTAGCCGACGTCGTCCGCCTGCGGCAGACGGCCGATCTCCGCGACCTGGTTCACCGCGTTCCGCAGCGACCACTTCCACTGGTTCTCCGCCTTGATGTCGTTCAGGGCGGCGTCATTCTCATCGAACATGCCCCACACATGCGCGGGTCCGCCGCATGTCTCCCTTCCTGGAACCGAACACCGGAGGAGCAACCGTGACCACCAACCCCGAACCCATCGCGATCGTCGAAGCCGAACGGGACCTCGCCGCCAACGACCTTCCACCACAAACCGACGACAAAGCCGCTGTGCGCATGGCCTCCGACCGTGGCCGTATCGGCGCCACCTGGACTTCAACCATCATCACCGGCGCAGTCGTCGGCGTCGTCCTGGCATTCGCGTTCTTCCCCGCGCATGGAGTGGGCGTCGGACACTAACCCAGCGAGGAGACACATTGGGAGCCGAGACCAGAACCACCAGCAGCACCGGAGCCTCGAAGGGGGTCAAGAAGCAGGCATTCGACCGCATCCCGCCCCGCGCCCTCAACGAGCTCGCGAAGCTGTACGGTCGTGGCGCCGCGAAGTACGCCCCCAACAACTTCCGGCTCGGGTACGAGACGCCGAAGTCGTTCGCCGCCGGCCAACGCCACGGGGTGCTCTTCTGGGCCGGTGAGGACTACGACACCGAGACCGGCTGCCACCACATCTCCTCGACGGTCTGGCACTTCTTCACGATCATGGAGTCGAACCAGACTCACCCGGCGTTCGACCGCCGCCCGTACGACGCACCGACGCGGGCGCTGAACGCTGCACCGCTTCACACGTCGAAGGTGCTGTCCCGGGCGCAACCCCCGAAGAACATCCCCACCCCGTACCGGCACGACCTCATCCCGCTTCACCCGTACGCGCGGGTCGCGGAGGTGTTCGGCGCCGCCCCGGAGATCCTGGAGCTTCTCGGGATCAGCGAGGACGCCCCGTTCATCAAGATCCCGGACAACGTGACCTACGGGACCCTGTACGGGCTCATGCAGTCGTACGCCCACCTGTACTGGTCCGGGGAGGACCTCGACGAAGCGACCGGGCTGCCGAACCTTGCGTTCGCTGCCGCGTACGGGATGCTGCTTCTCGAGCTCTCCCTGTCCCGCCCGGAGGCGGACGACCGGTTCCTCCTCGGCGCCCCGCTCGGGTTCGACTCGGTGCCAGCGGCCGTCACGATCCCCGCCCCGAAGGACGCCCCGTCGGCTCTGTTCGTGGCTTCCGCGAACGCTGATTCGCAGGTATCGCTTTCGGTTTGACAGCCCTCTGATGGCACCTAAACTGAACGGCGCCGGGTAGCGGACCGGCCCCAAAGGTTCCGCTGCCCGGCACTCACCGTTTGTCAGCCGTGAAGGTCCTCGAATGCAAGACGTTGTCTCAGCAGCGAGGACCCTCGCGGCTGGCGTGTCTTCAGGGCCTTGGCGCGTCGTGTACCAGGACGCTGCAGGCGGCCGGCACCCGGTGGGGCTCGCCGGGCCTGTGAACGACGTCTTCGATGGCGTGGATCATGTCGGCGACGTCTGCGAGTTCCGAACGCGTGACGCCCAGTTCATCGCCGCAGCACGCACGATCGTTCCGCTGCTGGTCTACGAGGTCGACCGTCGCGACGCGGAGATCAGGCGCTTGCAGGAACAGGTCGCGCAGCTCACCGGAGCGTCCCCGGACGCCGCCAGGAGCCCGCTGAGACTCGTCTCCTAGATCTTGCCGGTCGCGGCCCGCCACGACGCGTTCAGCGCCCGGTAGCGGCGCATCGAAGCGTCCGTCCACCCGTGAGCCTTCTGCAGCTTCGAGACGGTGTCCTCCTCGCCGAACGACGCGAAGATCATCCACAGCTCCGCGTCGAGCTTCGACGTCTCGAGCGCGCGGCCGCCCTTGGCGAGGTTCACCGTCACCGCTTCCGCGAGCTTCGGGAGCGCGTCGTACTTCCGCTCCTCCACGACCAGGCGGGCGGCTTCACGGCGGTGCTCGAGCGCCTGCCGGGTGAGGAGCTCCGCGCGGCCGTCGAGCGCGCCGGCTCGGGCGGGTGCTTCGGCACGGTCCGTCGACGCTTTCGACACGGTCGCGAGGCCGAACGCGCCGACGATGAGGCCAAGCAGGGCAGTCCAGACGCCTGGGTTTCTCCACCAGTCGGACGCTTCACCGCTGGACCAGATAGCGCCGAGCAGCACCACCGCGGCGCCGGCGACGGTGATCCCGACACCGGGGGAGACGACGAAGAGGATGCCGCGTTCACCAGACCGGCGTTCCGCTTCCGCGCGAGCGCGGAGGGCTTCGGCGTCACGTTCGAAGGACCGGGCTTGCTGGATCTCCACCTCGGATTGGCGGGACTTCGCGGTGGTCGTCATGGGGTCCTTACAGTGCGGAAGATCGGCGGATGCCGCCCCTGAGACATGCGGCGAACCGCGCATGTGAGTGCTGAAACGAAGAGACGAAGGGTACGTAACTGAGATGACGAAGCACGAGCAGAACCGCGCCACCGACCGCCTCGCCGAACTCGGCGCGATCGTCGCCGAACTCCAGTTCGGGACCGGACCCGCCGACCCTGTCGAGGTCGCACGCGCGGTCGTCCAGGAGGTCGCGATCTCCCTCCTCCAGCTCCGCGAACTCGTCGACTTGGACGCCGAGCTCGAACGTCTTCGTTCCGCGCATGGTGTCCTCGCAACCGTTTGAGAGGAACCCATGGCTGACGGCAACGACGCACGTGTCGCCGCGTACGACCGAGCCCGCGCCTCGGGCGTGAGTGCTGAGTCGTTCAACGACATCTGGCGGGCAGCGTTCGCGGCCGGCAGGACAGCGGGCCCGCACTTCGACAACGCTCCGGCCGTGACCGGCTACCTGACCGGCGCTTCCCGGTCCTGAGCGGCGGCGACGCACCAACCCGCGCATGTAGCTCCTGGCGCGCCGTCGCGCGCCGCCGAAGGAGACCAGTGCACACCATCACCCCCGCCCAGGCCGACCGGAGACCCGGCGCCGATGGGTAGGGAGATGCTCGGCTGGGACGCAGCGCACTGGTACTACCGGTACGCGTGCGAATGGTGCGAACACACAACCAAACGCCACCGCGGCTGGCGCGCCCCAGAGCGGAAGATGCGCCGCCATGAACGGAAGAAGCATCGTGGCCAGGAGAAGCCCGCCGCGGCGCTTCCTGTCGAGATGCTCCAGCATGAGCCGGTCGACCTGTCCACCAACACGGTGCGAATCGGTATCCCCGCCCAGGTGGACGCAGCAGCCGAATGGGCGGCCGTCCGCGCCCAAGCCGCGGAGGTTGAACGCCGACGCCGGGAGGAAGCGCAGCCGGACGCGACGGCCCTCGCCGCGGCGCGCAGCGCCAGCTACCTCAAGGCTGCGGAGACGATCAAGCGGCGGCAGGCGGAACAGGCGAAACGGGATGCGTTCGCAGCGGAACGGGAGCGGCTGGCTGCGCTCGAGGCGGCGGGCCAGGTCGCAGCTTAGCTAGCGCCGTCGCCGTCGCCATCGCCGTCTTCCTCGTCCTCTTCCGCGAGCCATTCCAGCAGCTGCGTGAACGCTGACGGCTGCACACCCGAAGCCTGCTCGATCCGGACACGCTCCTCCCGGGCCGGTGCGTGCTCCTCGCAGAACAGCTTGTCCCCGACAGTCGTCCAATACGTCCCGACACCGCAGACGTCGCACACCGACCCGATCTCCACCAGGTCGAACACCTGCGACCCGAACTTCCCGCAGTGCTTGCAGAAGCCGGCGCCGTTCCGGTACCCGCGCGTCTCCCACTCATGACCCGGGCAGCCCGCGTACCGCTGGAACTTCGCCCACGCGGCATCCTCCGCATCCTCAACCGTCGCACCCTCACCGCGGATGAACGTCCCCTCCGGGAACGCCTCGACGAACGCGGTGCGGTACGAATCGCCGCCGGAACGGCTCAACACGATGCCGTGACCGCCGCCCTGGATGAACATGCCGGCGGGCCACGGATGGCGGGACTCGACGGTGGTGTTGGCGATCAGCATGAAGAGGTCATGCGCGGTCGGCAGGTCTCCGGAGGCCGACGCTGAGACCGGCGAGCATAAGTGCAAGGAGTCCTTCGACTGGCGCGCCAAGGACGCAGACCATCGGTCCGACTATCGAGACAACGACGAAGGTGCACGCAGTCGCAACGCTGGAGGACCGAAGGCTCGCTCCGGAAGCTTTCATGGTCCAGAACGCGGCGGCGGTCCACATGAAGGGCACCGAGTAGATGTAGGCCGCGCCGATCGGGCTGATAGGAACGTCCCAGACCGAAGCTCCAAAGTCCTGCCAGCCTGATGCTCCCTCCGAGCAGGCCGCAAACCACAACGCAAAGTGGGTCAGAGAGGCAACGAGAGTGAGGTAGCGGGCGACCGTGGCGGCCGAGAACCTCATACCGCCACCGCGGCCCGGATCCCCGGATGCGGTTCGTACCCGATCACCTGCAGGTCGTCGAATTCGTAGTCGAACACGGATGCCCGTTCTGCGAGCTGGAGTTCGGGGTAGGGCCGCGCGTCGCGGCTGAGCTGCAGCTTCACCTGTTCGACGTGGTTGGCGTAGATGTGGGTGTCACCGCCGGTCCAGACGAACTCGCCGACCTGGAGGCCTGTTTGCGCGGCGATGAGGTGGGTGAGGAGGGCGTAGGAGGCGATGTTGAACGGGACGCCGAGGAAGAGGTCGGCGGAGCGTTGGTACAGCTGGCAGGAGAGCTTGCCGTCGGCGACGTAGAACTGGAAGAGCGCGTGGCACGGCGGGAGTGCCATGTTGTCGATCTCGGCTGGGTTCCAGGCGGACACGACGAGCCGGCGGCTGTCGGGGGTGTTGCGGATCTGTTCGATGACCTTGGAGATCTGGTCGATGGTGCCGCCGTCACCGTCCGGCCATGAGCGCCACTGCTTCCCGTAGACGGGTCCGAGCTCGCCTTCCTCATCGGCCCACTCGTCCCAGATGGTCACTCCGCGTTCCTGCAACCATCGGACGTTCGAGTCGCCCCGGAGGAACCAGAGCAGCTCGATCGCGATCGATTTCCAGTGCACCTTCTTGGTGGTGAGGAGCGGGAAGCCGTCCGCGAGGTCGTAGCGGATCTGACGGCCGAACACCGAGTAGGTGCCGGTGCCGGTCCGGTCGGTCTTGAACGTGCCGTGCTCGAGCACGTCGCGGAGAAGGTCTTCGTACGGCGTGGGGATGGCGTTCATGCGCGCACCGCCAGAAGCTTGTCGACGATCCCGCGGAACGTGTCGGCGCCGTCTTGGAGTTCGGCGGGGGAGTGTCCGTCCCAGCCTGGGTGGAGCGCGAGCGCGACGGCTTCGTGAAGTTCGAGGTCGTCGCGGAGTGCGAGGAGGGTCTCGGCGGTCGCTTCGTCGAGCTGGCCGATGGCCTCGTCGACGGCTGAGAAGTCGGTCACGTGGTTCCTTTCGGGGTCGCATGGAAGACATGCGGCGGCCGAGGGGATCATGCGCGGCGAATCTTTTTCCAGCAGCGGCCGCCCATCCCGTACGTTGCGAACCGACCCCTTTGGACGAACGGAGCAGAGCCTTGAAGAAGCCCTACCTCGCCGTCGCCGCGGCCGCCGCGATCGCGTTGACCGTCACCGGCTGCAGCGGCAGAAGCGATGCGGAGATCGCCCAGTACGCCCGCGACGCGAACACGATGCACTTGGAGACCCTCACCGACCAGGAGATCGCAGTCGCGGTCCGTACCGGATGCGACCTGGTCGACGACGCACCCAACCTCCGCCGGTGGGCTGAGCTCGTGTACGCAGCCCACCCGTTCCTGCTTCGTCCTGAGAGCGCGAAGAACCTCGCGCAGCTCGGCATGGAGATTCAGTGCCCGGACCTGCTCGCGCAGCTGGGAGAGCTCGACTCGAGCGGCATCTGACGCATGTCCCCTTCACGACCGTTCTGGAAGGAGCCTTACTCGATGCCGTTCACGCTCAGGCAGCAGTCGGGAAACCTCATCCGGGAAGCCCGCGCGGCGGGCGGAATTTCGCTCGAGCAGGCGGCGGCGGTCGCCCAGTCGACGGTATCGGCGATGGAGGAGATCGAAGCCGGCGTGCTGGAGCCGACGTTCGAACAAGTCGAACGGATCCTCTGGTACGCCGGCTACCGGCTGGTGCCGGCGCCGGTCCTGCGCGGCGACTCGCTGTTCTGGGCGGTCGCCGTTCGCGCGAGCTTGGACGCAGGGGACGAGGAAGGTGCGTTCCGGGCGTGGCTGTCGTTCAGCGACGGGCTCGCCAAGGAGCGCGGCGCCAACAGGGTTGCGCTGGCGCTCTTCCCAGCCCCGGAAACCGGGTCCGACCTGTGGGACGCTGCGTTCGCCGCGGTCGTTGAGTACTGGCTGGTGAAGGACGGACTGCCGATACCCGACTGGGTCGGTGGCATCTCACGGTTCCTGCAGGCACCGACCCAGCTCCGGCCCGCCCGGTACTCCCCGAAGGTCGCCAAGAAAGACGTCCCGACCCCGTTCCTCCGCAGGAACGTCTACATTCACGAGGCGATGTTGCAGAGCGTCTAACGATCCTCGTCGTCCAAACGGCGCGCCTCGTCGATCTCTTCCCTTTCCCGCTGACGTTCCCGGCGCTCCCGGTCCTCGCGGATCCGTTCTTCCTCCGGCGTCTTGTTCGACATGCGCCCTCTCCGTCGAGCTTCCAGCGACCCCTGACGCCGCAACGGACAACGTACCCCTTCGACCGGGGCCCGGATAGGATCCGAGCATGCGACGCGACGACGCGGAAGCGCACGGCGATGCCTGACCCTGGAGTAACCGGGCTGCCATCCGGTCTGCTCGGGCTCATCGCCGTCGTGGCCGGCATCGGAATCGTCCTGCTCGTCGGGTGGCTCATTCAACGCTCCGAACAGAAAGGGCAGGCCGAGCGGGCAGCGAAGCAGGCCGCGGAGGCCCGAGCGACCGCTGCAGCGACGGCCTCGACGACAACACCGTCCGCACCAAAGCGGCCAGCTCAACCGGCCCAGCCTGACGAGACCGACGAGCTCCTGGCCGCCGCCACCGCCGCCTACCGAACCCTCGTCGTGCAAGAGCGAGAGTGCAAGGCGCTCAGGGACTGGATGCGAAGGTTCGATGTGACCTCCCAGTCCGCGCTCGTCCATCAGCACGGGGAGTCCCCGGGGAGCATCAGTTGTCCTGCCTGCCACTACGAGGCTCTTGAACTCACCACCCTGAAGCTCGAGGACCTTGATCCCGGTCCGATCGACGATCCTTGGAGTGAGCTGGTTTTCGACAGCGAGGAGGAGTACGCCGAGTTGGCGGCCAGTCTCAGCGAGGAGGAACTGGATGAATGGGCTCGTGGGGCGGCATGGCAGAACGCCGTCCTGCGACGGATCCCGGACGGCGACCACACCCACCAGACGTTCCTTCGCCGCCGGATCGACTATCTGCGGTCGCCGGAAGCGCTCGGCCCGAAACCAGCCCACACCCATTCGGACAGCACACAACATCCTGGCTGCCCAGCCTGCCGGTACGAGCACTACCGGCGCCCGCTGACCTAAGCGGAGATGCCGGGCGTGCTGTCCGTTTCCACCCATTTCCCGTCGTCACCGCGGACTTCCACGCGCAGGTGACTCGAGTTGGCGATCTCGGCGGCGGCGTACTCTTCGGGCGTCTGCCGGCCTTCCCGCCGAGCTCGTTCGAGGGCGAGCCAGTACTGGAACTTCGGGGACTCGGCCATCTTCTTCCAGGCGGCCTTCTTGTTCCGCAGTTGGGAGCGGTCGTCGACGGCGCGGCCGGAGGCGCCTGAGGCGAGGTGGGTGATTTTCACGCCGGCGTAGGTGCGGTCGCGGTGCTGGCCGCCGGCGCCGCCGACCATGAATGTTTCGACCTTGCAGTCGTCGAGGGTGACGGAGAACATGAGCTCGCGCTCGGGCATGGTGGTGCCTTTCCTGAGTGGTGTGGGTGATGCGTGGGCGCCCGGCCGTGCCGGGCTGCACTCAGGTGGGGAAGGCGGTGTTCAGCCAGACGTCTCCGCCGGCGATCTCACGGATCTGCTTGAGCGGGACGGTCTGGCCTTCGAGGTGGCCGAACGTGTCGGTGATCCCCGGGTCGGTGATCGGTCCGGGGAACGCGGTGACGACGGTGCCGGCGTCGTCGAGGATGAGGACGCCGAAGTCGGTCTCCGGCTTAGCGGTGACTTCGATGACAGCGGAGCATGCAACACCGGGCTTGGTGCGGATCACCCGGATCGGGGTGGCGGGGTCCAGCCCGGCGGAGTTGAGGACGCCGAGCACTCCTGGGGTGAACACGAGCAGGTAGCGGTGATCGGGGAGGAATGCGCCTGGGTCGGACCAGCCGCGGGCGACGAGCTCGAGACGGTCGTCCCCGTCGAGGGTGCCGCGCTGCTGCTCGACGAGCTCGACGATGTCTTCGAGCTTGGTGATGCCGTACCCGGTGAACGTTGACCCGGGGGTGCCGGGGTCGCCGAAGTGCTTCCGGTCGGTCGCGTCGTAGTACGCGGCCCGGTCGGATTCACGGGGGACGGCTGGGTGCGGCATGGCTTCCTACAGATCGAGCAGGTGGACGGTCTGTTCGATCATGCGCGGAACGAGGCGGGCGCGGTGCAGCTCCTCGTCGATGGCGGCTCGGACGTCCGCCTGGTCGGAGTACTTTCTGGCGCCGACACGGAACCCGACGGGCATCATGTCGGTGACGGCGAAGGTGCAGGCGAGGTCTTCCGGGTAGTTGGATTCCAGGTCGAGGATAGACAGCGCCGGTGCCATCCCGAGGAGGCGGGTGACGTCCGCGGCGATCGCGGTGACGGCGTCTCCTGCGATGTCGAGCGCCACGTTCGTCGGGTCCTGACCGCCGCGCTCCCGGCGTTTCCGCATTCCGTACCGGGTGGCGAACTTCTGGTGGGTCTCGTCGATCATCTCGGCGTCGAGGGCGTGGAGCGCACCGATGGTCGCCCCGTCGACCGCGACGGCGTCGCCCATCCGGGCGGCGTACACGCGGCGGGTGGCGCCGTCGCGGAGCTCGTCGCTGGCGAAGATGTACGCCTGGGACTGGACGAGCGACTCGATCGGGAGCGCTTCGGGTTTCCAGCTGTGATCGCCGACGGTGCTGATGAGTCGGACGGCGGCTTCCGTGAGGATCTTCTCGGCTGCCGGGGTTGGGCTGGCGCCGTGGCCGAGGCCTATGATCACGTGACCTTCGGGAAGAGTGATCGGCTGGCGTGCGGTGTCCGCGTCTTCCTCTTCGACGGAGACGACGGCGAGGCTGTTGCCGGACTTGACGATGCGGGCGTAGTCGATCTGTGCGTAGTGGATCGAGCTGGGGCCTTCGGCGCTCCGGCTGACGGTGGTGAACTGCAGTGGGGTGGTGCGCATCAGGCTGCGGCTCCGATCAGGATCATGCCGCACCCGAAGGAGCGTGCTCGGCCGACGCCGGTGGCGAGGAGTTCGTCCAGCGCGTCGGGGTCGGTGATGGTGGCTGTGGCGTCGACGGTTTCGACGATGAGTGGTGACCGGCCGCTGTGGTCGACCCGCCGGTTGGTGTTGAGGACGGCGAGGTCTTCGAGTGCGCCAGCGGTGCGTTCCGCGATCCAGGTCTCGATGTCGTCGACGGGGCGGACTCCGCCGGCCCGGGAGCGTCGGATCGGGTTCACGACGGCGCGAACGGAGACCCGGGTGCCCGCGGCTGGGCTCGAGGATTCGGTCACGGTGCGAGCTCCGTCGGGGAGGCGCGTCGGCGCGACCGCGGAGCGGACGATGATCCGGTCTCCGAACTCCGCGAACAGCACTTGGCTGGTCGCGCGTCGCTCCTTCGCGGCCCCTGGGAGGTCGTGGGGGAACAGCTCCATGACCTGGCGGTGCCGGTCGTTGAACCGCGCCGCCAGTGAACGGACGGGAACTTCGGTGAGGTAGCTCACGCGGCCCTCCATTTCTGCAGCAGTTCAGATCGGTTGGTGCACCGCTCTGGGTGTACATGCGCGGTCGCGTAGCTTCTCGGGCTGTTCAGGTGGTGGAGCGGCAGCGCCGGGGCGGTCGACGCGGTGGGAAGCTGCTCGAGCACGGTTTCCGGTGTGCCTTGGGTGATGCCGAGCCGGAACGGGAACGTGGGTGAGAAGGCCTTCCTCCCGAGGTAGGTCATGAACTCGGGGTTCCGGATTGCGTGGTCGACCGTGTCGACGACGCCAGGGTCCGGATGGGTAATCGCCACGATGAACTCGGCGTCGGCGAGGAACGACCGGTGCGTCGTCATGGTCGTCGCACCGTGCGCGGACCATTTCGTTCCCTTCCCGGTGGGGACGGCGAAGTCGGCGGTTCGCCGGTCGGCGCCGAGGGAGCCGATGTACCGCTGCCTGGTGCGGGATGAGGCGACCGCGGCCGGCGGTGCTGAGATGGTGTGGAAGTCGTTCACGGCCGTGCCAGGCTTGTCGACCCGCACCCAGATGTCGAGCTCGTCGAGCCATGGAGCGTCGACGTCGCGGGTGATGCCGGCGGCTGCAGCGATGAGACCAAGGACCGCTGACCTGGTGGGGACACCCTCGGTGGGGCGGGTCGTGAACGGGGAGCTCGCGTACGACTGGGCGGGCCCTGCGAACCGCAGGAGCAGGGTGGTCAAGCGAGCGCCCAGTCGACGATGAATTCGGTCAGGTGGCGGATGCCGCCCTTCCCGGCGCCGGGGAGGTCCGGCGCCAACCCGGCCTGAACCCCGGAGATGAACGCGGCACCGATCGCGTCCGGGTCGTAGTCGCGCGCCTGGGTGGCCTGTTCGAAGAGCGCGTTGACGGACGGCTCGAGGTAGCCGCCGGTGGGCAGCGCTGCGACCGGCGTCTCGAACTGGTACCCGAACCGGTACGCCTGCTGCTCGGCGAGAATGACCGCTGGTCTGGTCTCCGCGGCGGACCCGTTCTTCCGGCCCTGGGGGACGGTCTCGATGAGCGCCCGGACGAACTGCTCCAGCTGTTCGCGGGTCCGGTCGCCGTCGGCGCCGGTCCAGGAACGGCGAAGCTGCTTCCGGTCGATGGTCTGGGTACGGTAGTAGACACCGGTGGTGTGGGACGCCTGAGACCAGTGCGCGGCACCGCGCGAGGCGAGATCGTCGATGGCGGTGAACGTGTCGAACCCGATGCTGATCGGATGGGTGGTCACTGCCGGGGACACGGCAACTGCGGCTTCGGTGGCGACGTCGGGCTGGTTGGCGAACATCCGCCCGAACGCAGCGATCGCCAGGCTGCCGGTGGCGCCAGCGAATACGTCCTCAGTCTCGGGGCGGTCCCCGCGGGCGATCGCAGCCGCGGCGATCTCCACCTCCTCGTCGGAGATCCAGATCGCCGTGTCGGAGTCGCGATCTCCGGCCTTCACTTCTGCGGCGATGCGCTTGTCTTCGGCGGCGCGGTCGAACTCCGCCATGTACGCGTCTACGTCGCCGTCCTTCGGTGCTTTCCGTTCGTGCGCTGCACGGGCCGCTTTGTCCTTCGCTGCCTGCGCGGTCTCCGCGCTGGCAGTGTTCTTCGTCAGCTTCGCGATGAGGGTTCGGGCGGTGGCGTCCGCGGCAGCGCGGTCGAACGGTGCGTCACCGGCGATCTGTTCGGCTCGGTCGGCGATCCGTCCCGCGAGATGCCGGGACCGGACCGACCCCGTCGCGGCGGCGAGCTCTTCGTAACGGATGCGTGCTGCACGCTTCTGTGACTGGGAGGACAGCACCCCTCGGGTCACGCCACCTTCGACGAGGGTCTTCGGTGCGTGCCGGTCGTCGCGGTTTCGGTTGTGGTAAGGCAGCGCGATCAACTGGTGGATGGTCAGGAAGTCGTGGGTCACGGGCGGCTCTTTCCAGTTGGTGCGAAGAAGGTGTGGGCAAAATCGCGGCGGACGCCGCGGTCGTGCCAGTGGCGGATGGTGTGGACCAGGTCGAAGATCGAGACGGAGATCATGTCGTTCTCGAGGCGTCGGGCAAGCCGCGCGAACATGGGGAGCGCAACGGTGTCTGGGGTGTCTATGAGCTGGCCGACGTCCGCCGGTACCCCTGACGTGTGCTCGACAGGTGTGCCGTGCAGGTCGGAGAGACGGCGGAGCGCGTCCGGCAGTGAACGTTCGGAGTGGATCAGCTTCGGGTGGGCGGCAGCGATGCCGAGCGCGGAGAGTGTCCGGTCTGGGTCCTTGACCTGTCCGAGTTCGGCGCGGAAGCGGGCTCGGAGGCTGTCCCGTCCGGGCTCGGTGAGCCCGCGCGCGAGGTCGGCTCGAAGGTCGACGGTGGATGCGTTCAGGTACTTCTTCACCATCCGGTTCACAGCCGCGTCGTCGCTCCCGTCGGGGGTGCGCCAGAAGCTCGAGGCGATCGACGCACGCCCTGTTGCGATCGCCGCGGCAGTCCGAGTGTTGAAGAACGGCTCGACGGCCCGGTCGAACGCGGCGAGCTTCGCCTCGCGGATCCGGTCCAGCAGTCCGTCCGGTGTTCCCCCGGCCATGATCGTCGCGACCGCTTCTTGGATCGCCGGCTCGAGCGCTGCGTGGAAGTGCCCGACGGCGGCGCGGTAAACGGCCTGGTACTGCGAGTGAGGTTCCGTCCGGCCTCGTTCACCGACTTGCGGTGGGAAGACCGCCTGCAGGGCACGGCCGAGCGCTGCTTCGGGGTTCCGGGCCGCGGTGTTCCCGATGTCTGCGATCAGCTCGCGTTGAACCTGGTCGACGTCGAGGATCCCGGATTCGATGGTGAACCATGTCGCGGTGGTTGGTGAGGTCACACCCTTGTTGATGGCAGCGACTTCGAGGACGTCAACGCCTGCGTCCACATGGATGAGGCCGTGCCGGAGTTCCGGGCTTGCCGCGTCGACATGCCACGCGCGGAGGTTCTGCGCGGTGGAGTTGGTCCGTGTGGCGCCTGCAAACAGCAACTGCAGGTCAGCGCGCCCTTTCACCTGCTTGGTGAACCACACACGGGTCGGGTCGTTCTCCGCGGCCTGACGAAGCTGCGCGGCGACGGCTTGGCTGTGCACCTGCTTGTCGAGCCCGGACGGGAAGCCTCCGGTGAGTACGGTGTCGAACTCGAACGAGGTCGGGTTGAACTGGAGGAGCGCGGCGGACGCGGTGAACGTCGCTTCGGAAAGCGACCCCACTGGGTGGTCGATCCTGAACGGCGACGCCCACGCCGGCAGCGTGTCGTCGTCGACCCAATGCTGGTGCGTGTTCGCGAGAAGCAGCTCGGCGATACTGGCCCCGGACCGGAAGAACGTCAGCGCCGTCTTCACGCCTTCAGGGTCACCGGCGCCGTACATTCCGACGGACCCGCCGACCCGGTACATCTTCTTCCCGTCGATGAACGTCCAAGAGTTCGTCGCGCAGCCATAGAACCAGTTCGTGACGAGCGCGACGAACGCCTCAGCTGGGGAGAGGGACGTCCCGGTGAACGGGCCGCCGGCCGTGTCGAACCAAGCCCTGGACGCGGGTCCCGGGATGCGAGGGAGGAGCGTTGATGCCGGCTCGCCCGGCTGGTCGGATTCGTCGTACAAGTCGAGCTCGGCGCACTGCAGGAACGGGGTGTCCGGGTGGAGCAACCAGAGGTGCTCGTCGACGGCGTCGAGCGCGTCGGCGACGTCAACCGGGTCGAACCCGTCTCGTGCGCACCGTTCAGCGTCGTCAGCTCCGGCGACCCTCATGACCAGCACTGTGACGCTGACCAAGAAGCGGATCATCGCCGCGAGGGAGAGCGGGTCTCGGATCTCCAACCGTTCGATCTCGTGGGCGCGCGCGAACGTCGCGTCCAAGTCGAGCAGCTGCCGTCGACCGTTGACACGCACCGGGATGCATGGGACGGTCCGGACGGACAGCCGCGGGGATGGCTTCACTCCGAGGACATGCGCGGGTGTGGGCTGGAAGCAAACCATTTCCTACTATGCGCCGTTGGGGGAGGGCAGTCGTAGAGTCGTGCCGTGACGAACTTCGACGAGCACGCCGTGACCCTCGACGCCGCGGGCGACGCCATCCGATTCGAGATCCTTCACCGATACTTCGGCGCGACAGTCTCTCCGCCCGACGCCGACGGGATCCTGCCGCGAATCGCGTCGATCGCGAGCTACCTCGAGCAGTACGTCGGCCGGCTCTCCACCGGGCTTGCCGCCTCACCGAACGAGTTCGACCTCTACACCGCGCGCGAAGGACAGGATCTCCCACCCGGCGCCCTGGTCAACCTTGCCGGCGGCAAGATGCTCGAGGCGCAACAGCACTTCCACGCCGCGATGCGCGCACTCCAAGAGGCCGAGAAGTACACGACCTGGGTCGGCTACCACACCGAAGAAGAGGGCGCCGAGCTCGCGCGGTTACAACAGGAACACACTGCGGCGTCGGAGGCCGATCGCACGTAGCCGGGACTGTCCATTGCGAGCTCGGCGGCGTGCCCGGGAGGCGCTCTATCCGAAGGGCCATCCCTGAACCCCAGACTATTCAGCCTCGGTGAGGACGAAGGGTTCCACCTCGGGGATCTCTGGGATCTCGCTTCCCGCTCTTTCCTGGATGGCAGTTGCCCGCTCGATCGAGCCCATCGGTTCCAGCTGCTGGAGGCCATACATGCTGCCATCCAGCATGACTCCCGTGGCCAAGTCGACCCCGTACAGGGTGGCGGCCGTCACGAGACCACCTGTTTCGCATTCGAACCAGACGGCCGCGTACGCGTCCCGGCCGACTTCACCCGTCAAATACAACGTGTACGACTCATCGGACGTGTAGCTTCCCCCTGGGGAAACGGTCCACGTCTCGCCACGATGCTCAAGCACGGCCGGCCAGTACAGAACGGGCTCGCCTTCAGCCGTGCTCGGTTGGGCCAGGGTTCGACATCCCACCAGAGCTTCGTCACCGAGGTTGAGGAGTCCGGTCCGCACTGCAATCACAGCGGACACTCCGGGGTCGGCCGCTTCGACGAACATCCCGTACGATTCGGCGCGGGCC
Source organism: Agromyces humi (assembly GCF_009720255.1). GTDB lineage: Bacteria > Actinomycetota > Actinomycetes > Actinomycetales > Microbacteriaceae > Agromyces > Agromyces humi. Next base: position 23,174 of record NZ_WJSP02000008.1, read on the forward strand.
CGCACTTCGGGGACGGCATCTTCCGACAGCTTGAGTGAGCGCTCGCTGATCTCGAGCGCTTTGTCAGTCTTCACGGTCGTGATGATCAGGCCTATGACGGAGACGGCGATCGCTAGGAATGCGAACGAATTCGCGACCCATGGCGAGCCGAAGATGCCACCTCTGGATGGTTCGGGCTGCGACATTTTCTGAGTATCGTCGTTCCCGGCACGCCTTGTATACGGTAGCCGCTCTGAATTACTTCGTCAGTCTCCAGCCCACGCCCCGCCGGTCAGCCCGAGCAACGAGTCGTACCCGTACGGCTTCGTGAGCTCGACGACGTGGACGTTCTTGAACGCCGCAGACTTCGGCTCCCAGCGGGCCCCGTCCACAATGGCCTCCCGGAGCAGAGGCATCCTCTCCCTCTTCTTCAGGGTCATCGTCAGTGTCGACTTCAGCATCTCGCGCGCGGTCTCGCCTGTCGCCTCTGCAGCCTCGGCAACGGTTCCCCGCCACGCGTATGAGGACTGACCGGTCGGGTCGATCAGAAGGAACGTCTCCTGGTCCTGGTCGATGAACCTGGTTGCAGCTTCGTCGAGGTCGTGACGGGTGGTGAGCTTCGACAGCTGCTGGAACGTCACGCCTCGGTCGAGGACGCCAGGTCGGCTGCCGGCCCCGCGGAACGGGATGGTGACGTTCCCGGCTTTCCGGGCTCGGCGAAGGTCAGCGAAGTATTCGTCGTGCCGGTCAGTGGCGGAAACGTTCGTCTCGTACTCGACCTCCTCCGCGGTGATCGATGCAGCGTCGACGAGACGCTGCACGTCGCCGGGGATCGCGATCGGGCTCTTCATCTGCTCGAGCGCAGCCTTCGTGCGTTTGAGCTCGGCCATGAGGTACGGGTAGCGGGCGACGGGAGAGAGCGTGTCCTCGTAGGCGTCGTCGAGCGCGGCGATGATGTCGAGCACCGGACCGACCCCGAATCGGGTGCGCCGGTGCACCCACCCGTCGGAGGTTGGCGTGGAGTGCCGCCAGAGACGCCCGGCTCGCTGGATGAGAGACGGGGCTGGGGCGAGGTCGGTGATCATCACGTCGAAGTCGACGTCGAGTGATGCTTCGATCACCTGTGTGCCAACAACGACGATGCCGCCGTCGCCGGCGTCCTTCCCGGCCGCTTCGAGGACCTGCTCGGAGATCTCCATGCGGTGCCCGGCGGTCATGCGGGAGTGGAAGACGACGACGTCGTCAACTTGCCGGGCGAGTTCCTTGCCGATCTGGATCGCGCGGTCGACCTGGTTGACGACCACCGCGATCTTCGCGTTCGGGTTCTTCCGGTGGGCGGCCGCTGCAAGCCGGACATGCTCCGCGACGAGCGCCTGCCCCCGCACCTCATGTATCCGGAAGTTCAGGTCGTACTCCCGCCTCGAGGAGACCGCCGACTGGGTCGCCGCGCCCTCATGCACGGCGGTGACTCCCGGGTAGATCGCTTCGGCAGGCTCGGCGCCGGCGTACGCGCCCGCGTATCGCTTCAGGCGGAACTCTGGCAGGGATGCGGAAAGGAGTGTGACGCGGGTGTCGGTCCTGCCGCACCAGTGGAGCATCTCCTCGAGCAGAGTCGACTGGTACGTGTCGTACGTGTGGACTTCGTCGAGGATGACATGGCGGTTCGCGATCGCGGTGAGCCGCATGAACGACCGGCGCTGCGCGAGCGCGCCCAGGAGGACTTGGTCGCAGGTGGACACTGACAGCGGCGCGAGGAGCGCCGTTGCAGGGCCAGACAGCCAGTCGTTCGGTGTGAGTCCTGGCCCGTCGTGCTCGTGGCCGCCACACCCGTCGGTGTCGATCCGCGCCTCTTCGCCGCGAGCTGCGTAGAACGAGTTCAGCATCGCGTTCCCGTGCAGGATCGCGGCGTAGTTCGGTGTGTTCCGGTACGTCTTCTGGATCCGGTCCCACATCGCGTCGGTGGTCGCGCGGGTCGGGAGGGCGAACAGCATCCCTTCGTCAGGGTCGGTGGAGTGGCGAAGCAGCGCCGCCTCGGTCTTCCCGTCACCGGCCGGGACGGCAGCGACCCAGAGCCCCCGGCCGACGTTCAGCGCTTGCTTCTGCAGGTCGCTGAGGTGCTCGACATGTTCGCCCATGACGTCGGCGACGGCGTCGTCGATGCGGTTGTACACGCCGAGGGTGTCCTGCAGGATGCCCGGCATCCGTACGGCCCGGGCGTTGAACCACCCGACCGGGTCCGATGCTGCATCGATCCGGTGGCGGCGGCCGGCGGCGAGGGTGGATGACGTCGATGCGATCCAGTCGGCGATCGAAACGAGACCGGAGAGCAGGATCACCGCTTCGGTGTGGTGGGCGTTCAGCGGGGAGCGGAGGTCGGCGATCGTCACGCCGGTCGCCTCGAGCACCGCCCCGATGTGCGCCTGCTGCTGCTCACCCCATCGGCCGCCCGTGAGCTGCCCGAGGATCCTGTCGATCCCGAACCCGGCTTTCACCTGGTCGCGGTCGAGACCGAGGTCATGCGGGTGGTACCTGCCGTGGTGGGCGCCGAGCACGGCTGCGGCCCAGTTGTCGGCGACGGTGGTCAGCTTGCCCGGCCAGACACCGGCCACGACGTACAGGGTGACCGCTTCATGCCGCCGGGCGGCGGCCGCGGCGCCGGAGAGCTCACCGTTGCGGGGGTCGAGGTCGAGCGGGCCGAGCCCGGAGCCGCATCGCGGCTGGCTGATGTCGTATCCGCGGGCGCCGAGGTCGGCGAGGTGGCCGGGGATGAAGTCGTCACGGAACCATTCGGTGTCTTCGGATCCGAACTGGCCTTGGAAAACGGCGTTGATCTTTCCGACGTCGTGGACGCCTGCGAGGGCGGCGTACATCGCGCGAGCTTTCCCAGGGTCGCCGGGGGAGAGGGCGGCGGTGAGCAGGTCACGAAGACCTGACCGGAGCCAACGGTCCCAGACGGCGGTGGCGGCCGCGGCGGTGTCGAGGCTGTGCTGGATCAGCGGGTACGGCGCGTATCCGGGTCCGCCGAGCTTCCCCCAGAGGGACGGGTCGACGGTGGTGCGCGCGGTGGAACGCAGGTTGGGGCCCATACCCGCTCCTGTGCGGGCGCGCAGGAACCGGCTGGAGACCGGTCAGCCGATGATGATCTTCCCGCCGGCAGTGACGACCATCAGCCCGAGGGCGATCGCGGCGATCAGCAGACCGACCCAGATGATCCCGAACCATCCGAGGATGACACCGGCGACGGCCATGCGGCGGCCGCTGAACCGGCCTGACCTGGTCTGGCGGATCGCGAGGTGTCCGAACACTACGGCGACGACCGGGACGAAGAACGCGGCGACGAACGAGGTGATGGCGAAGCCGGAGATCTGGGCCCCTCCGCCGTCGTCGAGGTCGGTGAAGTGCAGTTGCGCGATCGGGTTCTCGTCCGGTTCTGGGATCGCGACGGCGGTCTGTGCGGGTTTCGGCACGAGCCTCAGCATCGGTTGCTGCGGGACGTGGACGGGCTGCGCTGGTTGCGGGGGAAGGAACTGCTGGAGACCGAGCTGCTGGTCGGGTCGTGCGTCTTCCACCCGGGCGGTGGACTCACGGGCAGGGGCGGAGACACCGGGAACGTACGGGTTGTCCCAAGGGCTCGGCATGCCACCTCCAGCGGTTGTGAGGCGTACAGCCTTCAGATGGTTGGCATGCGGCGAACACCCAGCTAACCCGCGCATGTAGCCCTCGTGACTGAATCCCAATCCGGCAACGAAGACCTCGTCGAGACCGTCCTGGCCGCCGCCGTTGAGATCGGTGTCGGCAGCGCCGACGCGAAACCCCGACCTGGGCAGCTCGGCCTTGCCCGCGACATCGCCAAGGCGATGCAGCCGGTGCTGAACACCGACGCGGTCGGCTCCGGCCGCGGACACGTGTCCGGGCTCGCCGGCGTCGGAATCGGCAAGTCCTTCGCGTCCCTCTCGAACGCCGCGGTCCGTGCGGTGAAGTACCAGGAGCGGACCCTCTACTCGACCAAGTCCCTGTCCCTGCAGGCGCAGATCGTCGACAAGGACGCCCCGGTCGTCTCCCTCGCCGCCCAGCGGGTCCTCGGCGGTGGGTTCACCACCGCGGTGCTGAAAGGGTGGGGCAACTACGCCTGCATGAACCGGGCGTACGAGTTCGGGATGGCGCTGCTCGGAGAGGACACCGGCAGCTTCGCCGGACCTGAATCGCTCGCGCCGCTCATGCAGAAGCTGCAGAGCCTCCCCGACACCGGCGCCGTCAACATCGAAGGCGCCGAGCTCGACCTCGCCGAAGTGAAGCCCCTCGCGATCTGGGCGCTCTCCCAATGCCTCGGCGATGACCAGTCAGGCGACAAGGACACGTACGACGGCGCGGTGTCCGAGAACTCATGGAGCCAGGTGTCCGTCAGCCCGGAAGAGTGCATCGGGTTGGGTGAATGCCCGTTCGCTGACGTCTGCCGCTCCGACCGCGCCCGGAACCGTGCCGCAGAGGCGGACGTCGTCGTGACCAACCACTCACTCCTCGCCGTGCAGGCCACCGTCGGGGCACCCGTGGTCCTCGGCAACCAGGTCCTCGGCCGGTTCGACCACCTCATCGTCGATGAAGCCCACGAACTTCCGAAGGTCGTACGCGCCCAGGGTGAGGCGTCCATCTCCGGCCGCCGCCTGAACCAGGTGATCCGCCTCGTCCGCGCGATCGCGGACGAACGCTCCAACAAGGTGTCGAACTGGGCTGAAGACGGCCACATGATCGCCGACCTCGTCGAAGCGGAGATCCACCGCGTGTTCGCCGACACCTCGAACGGTGAGATCGGCCGGTTGAACCCTGAAGACGATCCGCTCGAGGAGACCGGCGACCCGGTCGTCGCATGGGCGAGAGTCGGATCCCGGCTGATCCGCGAACCTCTCGCCGCGGCGATCCGCGCAGGCCAAATGAAGCAGGTCATCGCAGGGAAGAAGGCACAGTCCGCGATCGACAAGCTGATCGCCGATGTGAACAACGTACGGAAGGACCGCAGCGGGCAGGCCCGGTGGCTGCAGGCACCGCCGCTGCAGGCGGTCGCGCCGGGTCGTCGCCGGATGAAGCCGTGGCACACGGTCCAGGCCGCGCAGGTGGAGGTCGGCGGGATGCTGAAAGGCAACCTGTGGACGCAGAAGATCGAAGACGAGGAGACCGGCGACGAGCTCGACATCTCCCCGTCGGTGGCCTGCATTTCGGGGACACTCCCGAAGAACTTCATCAACGAGGTAGGCCTGTCCGCACGGCAGACCGTCGAGTACGAGCTCCCGTTCAAAGAGGCGTACGAAGAGTCGATGCTGCTCATCCCCGACGCGAAGTCCGCAGCGGACATCGAAGCGCTCACCCTCCCGAACGTGCACGGCGGCCGCCGCCGGTTCTCCACGACGAAGCATCACGCGTGGGCGCTCGGGAAGATGAAGGAGCTGATCGACGCGAACGGCGGGCACGCACTCGTCCTCTCCGCCACCGGCGACGGTGCGAAGGAGTACGCGAAGGAGCTCGCCAAGCACGCCGCCGGCCGCTACAACGTGTACACCCAGTGGGATGCGTCCTCGCCCCGTCTGGTGATCGCGAAGTGGAAGGAGGACCTGTCCAGCGTCCTCGTCGGCACCCAAGGCCTGATGACCGGAACGGACGCGCCGGGGGAGACGTGCTCGCTGGTGATCCTGGACCGGTCGCCGCGCGCTGCGGGGAACCCGGTCGACGACGCCCGCGCCGCGCTGATCGCCGAGCGCCTCGACGGCAACGGGAAGAACGCGGAGTTCGCCTCCAAGCGCATGGTCTACGTCTCCGACGCCTGCGAGAAGCTCGAGCAGGCGCGAGGTCGCCTCGTGCGCTCCGCCGGTGACCGCGGTGTCTTCGCGATGCTCGACCCCCGGCTCCTGAAGAACCACCCCTTCACGTACGAGGAGAGCAGCAGGAAGCTGATGATGGACACCATCGACGTCTTCGGGAACCGGACGACGGACACCGCCGTCGCCGTCGAGTACCTCCGGTCGCGCCGCCACGCGCTGGCCGCCGCGTGACCGGCCCGTTCGCGGCCGAGAGCCGCCGCAGCCTCGACACCAGCGTGTGGGAAGCGATCATCCACGCGTCCGAGACGGACGACCCCGGCACGCCGGTGAAGTTCGGCGCCGACACCGGTGTGTGGAGCGACGACCCGTTCCTCGCCACGGTCCACCGGATCGGCAGCGACTTCCGGGTCAACGTGTCGGACGGCGGGACGCTCCGGATTGATCAGGTGTCCGACCCGCAGGGGCTCGTCGCCGGCCTTCGCATCACACGTCTCGGCGGCCGCCTCACCGTGAAAGCTCAGCTGCGCCCCCTCGACGCCCTCGGCTTCGACCATGCGTTCGCGCACGTCCTCGACGCCCACTGGGACCAGATCAACGATGCCCTCACCGACCGGTACGGCGCCACCCTGCACCGCACCGGATCGTGGATGCGGACGGTGCTCATCATCGGCGTCGACGGGTTCACCGCTGAGGACGACGGCACGGCCACCACGTTCCGCGTCTCCGACGCTGTGGAAGCGGCATGGATGCCCGGGTCGAAGCGTGAACGGCTGATCTCAGCCATCCGATCCGGGTCGATCGTGTCGGAGATCTGGGCGATCGCCCGAGGCGGGTACTAACCGCCGGCGGAAACGGGGCGCGGGGGCATCGGTCTCATCCAGAGCGGGAGGTAGGTGCCCTTTCCCGTGCCGCGAGCGACGACCAGCGCAGCCGCGTAGCCTCTGGCTCGCTTCGGGCCAGCGATGTCACCCGCGGCAACCCCTCGAAGGTATTCAGTCAGCGCCTTCAGGGCCCGGCCGGCTGTTTCCTTGTCGACGGTCCCTGATTCGTCGTACCGGTCGAACGTCAACCGGTGGATGTCCGCTGCTATCGCGATGGCAAGCGTGTCCTTCGGGGTCTGATCCCAGGCGAGCGCCTTCAGGGTGTGGATCCGCTTCAGTTCGTCGCCGAGGTCGGCGAGGTCTCCGCTGGAGACGAACCAGTCGCGTTGCACCCAACCTCTGCCAACCCGGAACCACTGCGCGGTGTAGTCGACGTCGGGGGCGGTCACGAGCAGGCCACGCTTCGCCGGCTGCGGCTCGCGGTTCACACGGGTGTCGGTCACGCTGATGTCGATCTGGACGGGAGCGAGTTGGCGCTCCACGAGTCGCTGAAGAGAAGACACGCACGAATCTTCGCAGACGATCGGGCCCGGTGGAGATCGATTCCGACGCGGTTCGAGTCTCTCAGCCCACGGTGGGGAGGCCCACGCCGAGCTCTGCACACCGCGCTCGTATTGAGTCGCCGAGCTCCTCGCTGACGTTGCTCGTATCGCCCGCGAGGATCTTGCGATTGCCGGCATACAGCTCAGTGACGTCGCTCCCAAAGTCAGTTGCTGTGTCAACTCCGATGTCCTGCAATTCCTGCAGCGTGGCAGCGACAAGGGCTGTGTCCCCGTTGTCGACGGCGACGTCCATGTCCGCGTACACCGCCACCAACCGCTTGCAGGCCGCCGTGTCCTGATCAGCCGATGGGTTCAGCAGCTGGGCGCAGCCGGTGAGCGTGAAGATCGATGCAATGATCACGGTCGCCGCAGCTGCAGATCGGGGGAGCCGGCCTTCGGCGGGCCACGAAGTGGAATGCATGCGATCACCGTATCGGCGCCGCCGCCTTGGCGGTGAATGTTGTGCCCGGCGCCGCCGCACACGAACACCCTCGTGCTCGAGCAGCCGAGGAACCGCACAGGCCAGTGGAAGGCGTACGCGCCATCCGCCGCCGACGTGGTGCTTGTCGCGCCGGCCGAGCCGGCGCTGTTCGATGTCACGCGGATCTCCGTCCGGGACCGCGCGAAGCTGCAGGCGCATCTGGACTCCGTCGACCCGAACACCGGGTCGACGTTCGCTGAGACCTACCGGGCGTTCGCGCCGGAAGCTGTGTCCGAGGATCTCGTCTGGGTGCGCCGCGGCGCACCGCGAGAGCTTCGCTGGCGATTCCACAACGCCGAGGGCCGCACCGTTGACGTTCCCGCCGTCGTGGCGGCCGCAACCACCGTTCCGGACACCACCGACCCGCTGTCACCTGCGACCCACGCTCGCGACCGGGCACACCGGAAGTGGCAGAAGCTCGCAGAGCAGAGATCACGGCGACGGGCACGGGTCGAACCGGCTGACCGCTACGCGCGGGTCGCAGAGGAGAACGCCGCGTATGGGCATTATCTGACCGCCGAGGCGGCACTCATCGCAGCCAAAGCCGCAGCCGCCCAGGCAGCCTTCACCGACCTGACATCCGCGTCCGAGCCGTTCACTGACGCGTTCATCCGGGAGCACGACCGCCACTTCGACGCCGACCGGGCCGGCGTCACCCTCCCGCCGTTGGACGACCGAATCGAGCAGGCCCGGCAGGCTGCGTTCCGTCACTCGCAGGCCGCGAGGAAGGCAGCAGCGCACCTTCGGGCGTGGAACTCGACCGAATACGTCCAGAGACGAGCCGCGGGCCAGGTCACCCAGCTGCCGGCCGCACACACACAGGTGTATGAGTACGATCCAGCCCACCCAGTGGGACGCTGACGAGCACGCACGACACCCAGCGACCGGGAAGTTCATCGACATGAACAAGCGGTCAGACCCTCGCGATCTCGGCGGGGTCATCCTCGAAGCGTACGAGGAGCCGGAGTGGGACTGGGCTCCGCCGATCCCGCAGTGGGAGTTCCAGGCCACCAGCGTTCCCGCGGCGGTCGCGAAGGTCGAGCAGGCGAACGCCAAGCTCGAGAAGCTCGGCATCGAGGAACGGTTCACGTACGAGACCGAGTACTTCGTTCGCACGAACTACGGCATCACCCAGGAGATGGCCCGGTTCACCCTGAACCGCCCGTCCATCAAGTTCGAAGGGTGGTCGTTCACCGGCGCCCACGACTTCACCCCAACCGGGGAGGTCGTCTCCCACCTCGCCGGTGACGCCACCTCCGAGATCCCCGAGGACAACCACTGCGACCACTGCGGCTCCACTAGGGCCCGTGACCGGGTGTACACGATCAACCATCCCGAGAAGGGGACGATGCAGGTCGGGAAGAGTTGCCTGAAGGCGTTCCTTGGCATGTCCCCGGTCGGTCTCTGGACGTTGGAGTCCGACCTCGAACTCGACGACGTCAAGTACCAGTCCGACCACACCGTGAACCCGGGCGCGCAAGTGTGGGACGTCGACGAGCTGCTCATCGCCGCGCTCGCACAGACGAACGACGGCGCTGAGTACATCAGCCGCGACCGCGCGACCTTTGAGCAGCGATCGACCGGCGATGCCGTGGCCTTGAACTTCACCACCCTCCTCGCCGCTGGCGACTCCGCCAAGCGCCGCCGGCTCGCACGGTCGATCGTCGCCTGGGCGAAGAAGCTCGACGGTGAACCCGGAACGTACGAGGGCAACCTCAAGTCGATCTTCTCCGGCAAGCGGGAAGAGAACTACGTCCGCAAGCAGCACTTCGGGCTCGCGGTGTCAGTCGTGTCCGCGTACCACCGAGCACAGCAGGCAGCTGTGGAGAAGAAGGTGCAGGAGCAGGCCCCTCCCGCGCTCAAGTCGTTCATCGCTCCGAAGGACACGAAGCTCGAGGGTGTCGACGCGACCGTCGAGAAGGTCATCTCCGTCGAGGTGTACGACCCGTACAAGCGGAGGGATGTCACCAAGCGGGTGCTGACCCTCCGCACCCCGGACGGCCACCTGATCAAGTGGTGGGGTGGCGGCAAGGCTGACGAAGGCCTCGCAACCGGGCAGAGCATCCGTATCAAGGCCGCCATCGTCAAGGACAACGAGGTGTACCGCGACGAGTACCAGACGGTCGTGAAGAACGTCCGGCTGGAGCCGACCGCGGCCTAGGCCGCACACCTATCCCGGCATGAGCAAACGATTCGACGAATCCAACGTCAACCGTGTGGTCGCCGGGAACGGCGACCTCTCTGGCACTTTCGCAACCAAGGGGCAGACCAGCGCTGACTTCGGCGGTCTGGTCGCCGACTTCTGGGGGAGCGTCGACCTCAGCATCGGGTCGCGCACACCGTACGGGGCAGCAGACCACATCGAACACGTCGCCGACGGCATCGTGTTCGCCGGCACCCCCAGCCACGGCTCCTACAAGCTGTCGAAGGAACGGAACGCCGCAATCCCGGCCCCGCTGCGCCGCTCGTGGTACGAGGAGGATGCAGAATCGAGCATCGTGCAGATGTTCCACCCGGACGCGTTCCCAGCCGTCGATCAGGCCGCCGCGGAGCAGTCCGTGAAGGACTGGTTCCCGAACGAGTACGAAGCCGCGACCGGCCGGGAGCTCCTCGTCGGTGAATCCCACCTCCGCGACGAGCAGCGCTGGACCGAGGCGCACTTCGACGACCTTGTCTCCCACGGCGTCCAAGGCGACCCCGACCGACCCGGCTACGTCATCGTCGGCGTCCGCCACCGCGGGCAGGACACGAACCGACGCTTCCGAGTGCCGATCGACGAGCACCGCACCGAACGCCGGCTGGGTGAGCCTGGACAGAACCGCCGCATCGTAATCGACCCAGCACGACACGAAGAGCTCGAACCGCTCCCCGACAAGGTACTGACGCCGGCACCGAAGTACCGGGGGATCCAGCCGGGGAAGACACCGGCCGCGCAGGCGCAGATCAAGAAGGATCTCGACAAGCTGTGGCGAACCCCTGACGGCAAGGTCAGCTCGTTCAGGGAGTTGCTCGAGGAGCAAGGCGTCACCGCGAAGAGCTCGTACTTCCAGGGCGGCCGCCGCACGTACACGGTGTCGTTCAAGGATCATGTCGAGGAGTCCTGGGGGCACTCGTACCAGGTGTCGAAGGCGACTTGGGATGCGCTCGAAGCACCCGACGACCGGTCCCCGTACCTCATCGCATTGCAGGAACAGACCCAAGCCGCCGACGCGTACGAGAAGCTCAGCACGCAGCGGTACACGATCGGCAGCGACGCGTTCTTCAGGCACCAGCAGCAACTTCTGAAGGCGAAGGAGAAGGCAACCCACGCCGCCGACCGCGTCGCACAGCTGAGCAAGAAGCCCGCCGAGGGGTAGATCGTGCTGTTCTGGCCGCACACGTACCGTGCATGACCACGACAGACATCCAGGGCAACATCCATGACCGCGACGGCAAGTTCGCCGGCCACATCCCCACCGCAGCAGCCGTGAAGCTGCCAGCACCCGCGGTGAGCGACGACGAGTTCGCCCAGCTCAACGATGCGCTCCGCGGCGCCCAGTCGATCCTCGACAGCGCACGCACCGCGCAGGCGATCGCCGTGAAGCAGGTGATCGTCGCAACGGCCCGCAGGAACTTCCCGAACGCCGAACGTGTCACGTTCGTCGAGTGGTACGACAGCACCGACGGCCAGCTGCAGCTCTTCGCGATCGAAGACGCCGACGGCAACTCAATCGTCGACGGCGAGACGGACTACGGCCAGGACGCCTGGGCGCTGCTCGCCCTCGCACGCCGCATCGACAACCAGGACCTCGTCACCGTGTTCGACGAAGGCGACCACCCCGACGGGAACACCTACTCCCTCGACCTCACCGGAGACCTCGGGAAGCGGTGGAGCCCGGGCGAGTCGCTGAACCTCACGACCATCTCGGCAGCAGAACTCTCCCGGCTGCACTCGGATGTCTCCTACGAGGCCGGACAGATCGCCTCGTTCGCCAGCATCAGCGACCTCGACTACCGCCTCTACGAGGATCCCGCCTGGTACGGGATCAAGGCTGAGTCGGTCGCCAAGGCTGAGCAGGCCGCCGGCGGCAAGGACGAACTCCTCCGCGCGATCACTGGTACGGCCGCCTGGAACACCCTCGAAGAGAACGCCAACGAGCAGATCAACGACCAGTACACCGAAGGCATCACCAAGGCCCTCGACGAGATCATCGACGGTGCCCTGTGAGCGCCGGCGCGTACGTCCGCGGCGGAGCCCGCCAGGGCGCGCACCGCTCCTCAGGTGAGTTCTCCGAGCACACGCACACGGAAGCGGGAGTCACCCTCACGGTGAACGAGTACGCCGACAAGACCCCGTCCGAGATCGACGAAGTCCTCGCGAAACTCTTCAACGACCGGGCCCGCCTGTACGCGTACCTCGAACGGCCCGCCGAGGCCCTCCGGAACCACGAAGCGGAGATGAAGTACCGAGCCGAGAACGACGGCAACGCCCGGATGGCTCGCCACAAGCTGAACGAATGGAACCTCCGAAGCACCACCGAAGAGGTAGCCCGATACCGCAAGGAGATCGCAGACCTCGACGCGAAGATCGCACCGATCGACGCTGAGTTCGACGCCCGAGGCGGATGGTCCCGGTTCTTCCTCGTCCAGAACCTCGGCGGCCACGTCCACTCAAGCATGTCCTGCTCAACCTGCTTCCCGACCACCCGCTTCGGATGGCTGACCGAACAGTCCGGGATGAACGAGGAGGAGATCGTCGAACTGGCGGGTGACTTGGCTTGTTCTTCGTGCTTTCCGTCGGCCCCCGTAGTCGACCGCCGCAACCCACGGCCGAACCAGCTGGAAACGCCGGAAGGCCGCGCGGACCGCGAGAAGCGTGAAGCAGAGAAGGACGCGCGCGCCAAGGCGAAAGCGGAGCGTGAAGCGAAGCAGGCCGCCGCAGCAATCAACACTCCTGACGGGGAACCGATCTACGACAGCTACCGCCGCCCGTTCAAGAACGAACGGACCGCCGAAAGCGAAGCGATCGGCAAGCTCGAGAACGCCATCTACTGGGACGGAGTCGCAGGCGACCACGAGTACGCCCGTGTCGTCGGAGAAGTCCTCGCCGGCCTCGCACACAAGCGCGGCATCGACCAGGCAGAGCTCCGCACGACCTGGATCGAGAAGACGATCAAGAAGACGAAGTCACAGCCGAACCGCACGGCAGCGGAGTTCCGGATGGGGAAGATCTTCGACGCAGCCGACGCGTATCTCGCCAAGAAGGGCGAGCTGAAGTACGCCCTGGACAGCGCCGCGGGCGCAGAGACATACGAAGCGGCGAAGATCGCCTGGGAAGAGCACATCGGCGCCCGGAAGCATCCGTCGTCGCGGTACTGACCGGTCGTGGTCCCGCGCATGGGTAGAGCGTCCCCCAAACGGGGGACGCTCGGCCTGATTCTGAGGACTTTTTCTCAAACGCACAGCGACGTCGGTAACAATAGGTCCGGCGCGCTCAGGGAACTCTCAGGGCCGCACACACATAAGAGCCCGAGGCGGAAACGCATCGAGATCGATCGGATTGGGGCCGAAAGATGACAGCAGGCGGCGCTGCGCGCAGCCGAGCCGGGGACGAACGTCACCTGGCACTCATCCAAGCGCTCCAGAGACACTCCGAACGCGGGGGAGACGGCCGCTTCATCGAAGCCACTCACACCTCCCCAGACATCAGCCTCGCCCCAGGCGGGAACCTGCCCGACCTCGACGAGCTCCTGTTCGGCAACGTCCCCGCGATCATCGAGCCGCGCACCCACGCTGACCTTGAAACCGCGGCCGCCGCGGTGGACCTCGCACCTGCCGGACAGATCCCGCTTCTGCACCTCTGCCACCAGCTCGAGCGGACCTTCGACGTGGAACTCGCCGGCCCTGCAGACGGGCGACCCCTCATCGTCAACGTCGCCACAGGCAGCGGCTGGCTCCGCGTCACCTCCGGCTACGTTGTCACACGCATCGACTCACGGACCCCCGTGAAAGTGACCGTGGCCTGCCAGTCCGACGTCACCGTGATCATCGAACCAGGCCGGGCAGCATCCGTCACCGTCGACGACGGCGCGGCCGCAACCGTGCATGTCGGTGAAGGCGCTCGAGGTCTCCTCCACGTCACCGGCCAAGCCGACGTGAACGTCCTCGGCGACACCCGCAACTTCCGAAGGACAGCCCTGGCGATCTAGCGCTCAGGGTCCGCCGCATACCTCCCTACCAGGAGGTACACGGCACCATGATGGGCGGACACCACGCGATGACCGGCGCCGCGGCGTGGATCGCGGTCACAGCCACAGGACACGGCTTCGGCTGGTACGACGTCGACCCGCTCGGCACGATCACCGGTGCGCTCCTTTGCGCCGGCGCCGCGATGCTCCCAGACGCAGACCACTCGTCAGCGACGATCGCCCATTCGGTCCCGTTCGTCGGCAGGGCTGTCACGGAGGGGATCTCTAAAGCGTCCGGCGGCCACCGCCACGGTCTTCACGCACTCCTTGCCGTCATCTGCGCCTGGTTCCTCGCGGTCGGACTTGGCTGGATCACGTGGCAGCCGTCGTGGTGGCACCAGCCCGTCGCGGTCGGCCCGGCGATCATGACCGCGGCCTCGGTGACGTTCGCCATGAAGGCGCTGAAGGTCGCGAAGACCTGGCCGCAGGCGTGGCTCGGTGGATTCGCGATCGCAGCGTTCGTCGCCCTCTTCGCGCCCGAGCAGCAGTCCTGGTTCGCGCTGTGCTTCACCATCGGATACGGCGTCCACCTCGCCGGCGACTTCCTCACCACCGGTGGTCTGCCGTTGTTCTGGCCTTGGGTGCCGAAACCTCCAAAGTCGTGGCGTGAGATCCCCGTGCTGAAGAACATGTGGACGTCCGGCGGGTACTGGGCTCTTCCGGTCCTCGGGAACGCAGGATCCATCCGGGAGTGGCTGCTCCTCATCCCGATCAGCGCGTACGTCGGGTACGGAATTCTCTACGCGATCGTCGCTATGTTCGGCATCGACCTGACCGCAGTCATGACCGAGGTGTGGCAGGCCCGATGAAATGAGCGGGTACGACCCGAAAACGCAGGTGGCGTCTCCGGGTCGTACCCATTTTGGAGCCAGACCAATTGCCTATCGACGCAGTTGCCGCTGAACGCTGCGCGACGGGATAGAGGTCAGGCCACAGCTCTGTTGCCGAGAAGCCCGAGGTAGTACATGACGATCAGGCCGGCGACGATCAGTACCGCCACCACCAGCACGATCCATGCTCTCTTCGTCATACTCACCTCATGATCGTCAGGGGTAGAGGTACTTCATTCCGGCGAGATCCCCGTTGCCCAGCAGCCTCATGCCCGTTTCGCAGACCGCTGACGTCGGCTTCATCACCTGCATGGTGGCCCCTGCTACGTGCGTTAGACCGAACAGATGACCGGCTTCGTGGGTCATCACCCCTTGCAGGTCGTAGTTGCCCGCTGGGCATCCTGTCACCGACGATCCGGTGTACCAGGAGTAGGCGGTGTTGATGCGAATGTCCGAGGCAACGATGTCAGTCGCCGTCATGTAGGTGCAGGTCTGCGCGAGCGTGGACGCGCTTGCGAGCGGAGTCCCGCTGTCTACGACATTCTGGTAATTGCCCGCAAGGCATGTCCCTCCGCTCATCGTCGCCGACGCGGTGGTGGTTCCCGCATATGAGTGGGCTGCGCTGTTCGAGAGGTTGGACCCGCACGCTCCGTATCCGTTGGCCATCGCGGACATCGCGTTGAACACGGAAGCAGTCCCACCGAACGAAGGTGTCTTGTAGTACCAGGAGACGGTTGCAAGCCAGCGCGGCCCATACGTTGCGTAGGTGTAGTTGTCGCACTTGGGGGAGGTGGCGAGGATGCCACTCTCACTGGCGGCCGGTGCTTCGAACTCTGCGATCACCGCCGGCTTCCCGTGCACCACGTTCGACCGGGACGACTCTGACCGCGTTGCCACCTCACCCGAGGCTGAGCGGTAGACCGTGAAGTCCGGGACCCCCGCGGTTCCATCGGCAGTGATCGCCGAGAACTCCACTGCGAATCCGGGCGCTGGAAGCACAACGCTGGCAGGCCCTTCCGTGTCACTGATGACGACTGAACCTTCTTTGCAGGCGGTCAGCTTTGACACGTCTGCTGCCTTGGCCTGTGCGACGCCGGTCGGCCCGCATGGTGGCGGCGCTGCCGTCGCTACGCCAGCCTGCG
>NZ_WJSP02000080.1 GCF_009720255.1 Agromyces humi
CGGGGGATGACGACGCTGTTCCGGGGAGTCGGCGGCGGCCGGCCCTACTCGCCGGTCTCCACAGGATCTGGCGTATCGGCCCTTCTCGGGCCTTCGACTGGACGAATTCGAACGACGCCCGGACGAGAACGTGACGGCGCCGGTGGCGGTGATGCTGCGAGCACTGCCCGAGTCGACGTGCTCGACGGTGATCCCGTCTTCCGAGTCGACCAGCCCCGCCTCGGGGTCGACCACCGGGGTCTCGCTCGCCGTCGACGGGGGCATGCAGGAGCTCAGGCTGCGGCCGGCGGCGCGCTAGCACGAGCGGCGGGGGCCGCGCGCAGACCTCGGCGATCGCCGCAGGGCGCCGCGGTTGTCGACATCGCGTCGCTCCAAGGGGCCTTCGTTGTACGCCGTGCACAGCGGAGCGAGCCCGCCGGCCGATAGCCTAGACAGGTGAGATTCGCGCACCTCAGAGTCGAAGGCCAGACGACCCCTCGGCTCGCGGCGGTGGTGGCGGAGTCGGCGCTCTTCCTCGACGGGGTGATGGAGTGCGCGCCGCGCGACCTGCAGGACCTCATCGAGCGCGGCCCCGAGGGGCTCGACGAGGTGCGCGCCGTCGTCGACGCGTCACTCGCCGCCGGCGCCGAACTCGCGCCCGTCTCCGAACTGCGGCACTCGTCGGCGGTGCTGCGCCCCGCGCAGATCATCGCCATCGGCGCGAACTACGCCGCGCACGCGTCGGAGCTGAAGCTCCGGTCCGAGACCGCGATGACGATCTTCTCCCTGTGGCCCAACTCGCTGGCGGGCCACGGCGGCACGACCACGTGGCCCGAGGACCTCACCTCCCAGGTCGACTACGAGGCCGAACTCGGCGTGATCATCGGCAAGCCCGCTCGAGGCGTGCACGTGCGCGACGCCCTCGACCACGTCTGGGGCTACACGGTGGTCAACGACATCACCGCCCGCGACCTGCAATTCAGCGAGGCGCAGTGGTCGCGCTGCAAGTCGTTCGACGGCTTCACGCCGACCGGGCCGGTCGTCGTGACCGCCGACGAGGTCCCCGACCCCCAGGACCTGTGGCTTACGACGAACCTCGACGGCCGGATCCTGCAGGACGCGTCGACGAACGAGATGGTACGCGGGGTCGCCGAGATCATCTCGTACCTCTCGCGTTCGGCGACGATTCCCGCCGGCACGCTCATCTCCACCGGCAGTCCGGGCGGCGCGGGTTACTCGCGCAACCCGCAGGTCTTCCTGCGCGACGGCTCCACCGTGACCGTGTCCGTCGAGGGCATCGGCTCCCTCACCACGCACTGCCGCGTCATCTGATCTCGTCGGCGCGACTCACTCGTGCGGTTCGCCCTGCAGGTCGATGACGGGGATCGCGGTCGTGATCGGGTGGATGCCCGACAGCCGTGATGGCGCGAGCTGCCGCTCGACGTCGTGGCGGGTCATGAGGCCGGCCTCGACCACGAGGTCGGCGACCGGGCGCCCGCTGGCCAGCGCCTCCTTGGCGAGCGTCGAGGCCGCGCCGTAGCCGATGAAGGGGATGAGGGCCGTGATCACGCCCACGCTCGAGGCCACCATGGCGCCGAGCCGCTCGACGTTGGCGGTGATGCCGTCGACGCAATTGACCCGAAGGGTCCAGCACGCCTGCCGCATCCAAGTGATGGACTGCAGCAGCGAGTGCGCGATGACGGGCTCGAAGGCGTTGAGCTGGAGCTGCCCGGCTTCCGCCGCCATGGTCACCGTGACGTCCGTGCCGGCGATGGCGTAGGCCACCTGGCTCACGGCCTCGGGGATGACCGGGTTGACCTTGCCAGGCATGATGCTCGAACCCGCCTGCCGCGGCGGGAGGTTGATCTCGCCGAACCCGGCCTGCGGGCCGGAGGACAGCAGTCGAAGGTCGTTGCAGATCTTCGACAGCTTGATGGCACTGCGCTTCAGCGAGCCCGAGAACGACATGAAGGCGCCCGCGTCGCTCGTGGACTCGATGAGGTCGGGCGCCGATTCGAGGCTGAGCCCGGTGATCGCGTTGAGGTGACGCACGGCCGCGGCCCCGTATCCGGGATCGGCCGTGATGCCCGTGCCGATGGCCGTGGCGCCGAGGTTGATCTCGGAGAGCAGCCAGATGGTCTCCGTGAGCCTGGCGTGGTCCTCGCCGAGGGTGGTGGCGAACCCGTGGAACTCCTGCCCGAGCGTCATCGGCACGGCATCCTGGAGCTGCGTGCGACCGACCTTGAGGACCTCGTGGAACTCGTCGGCCTTGCGGAGGAACGACTGGCGCAGCAGTTCCAGCTCGGTGAGGAGCGTCGCGAGCGAGAACGCCAGCGCGATCTTCAGCGCGGTGGGGTACGTGTCGTTCGTCGACTGGCTGCGGTTCACGTCGTCGATGGGATGCAGGATGTCGTAGCGGCCCTTGGCGTAGCCGGCGAGCTCGAGCGCGACGTTGGTGATGACCTCGTTCGCGTTCATGTTCGTCGAGGTCCCGGCGCCGCCCTGGATCACGCCCACCACGAACTGGTCGTGGAAGTCCCCGTCGATGATGCGCTGGCAGGCCTGGTCGATGAAGGCGGCCTTCTCGTCGCTCAGCACGCCCACCTCGCGGTTCGCGCGGGCGGCGGCCTGCTTCACCGAGGCGAGCGCTCGGATGAGTTCGGGGTAGACGGAGATGGGGCGCTTCGAGATCGGGAAGTTCTCGAGCGCCCGCATGGTGTGCACGCCCCAATAGGCGTCGGCGGGCACTTCCACGGTGCCGAGCGAGTCGGTCTCGACGCGGGTCGCGGTGCCGGGGTCGACAGGGAGCTTCACGTGCTCCTCCTCCGCAATCAGGTGGTCGGACAGGTGGTCGGGTCGGGTCATCGACACGGTTCGGGCTCCATTGCCTCGTACGCGCGGGATCGCCGCGCTGGTGTGCACGCGGGATCGCCGCGCTGGTTCTCGACTCCGAGCCTACCGCCGTCCATCGCGGGCGGCAGGTCGGCAGCGGGCCGGATGCAGCTCCGTCGCCCCGGACGCGACGAACGGGCCGCCCCCGCGTGGGGTGCGGCCCGTTCGGGCGTGCGGCTCCGAGGTGCGCTCAGAGGAAGGCGAAGGGCAGCATCGCGAGGCCGAAGACCAGCGCGCCGATGGTGACGAGCACCGTGCCGGCGAGCATGACGCCGTTGAGGACGATGCCCCAGATCGCCATGGTGCGCGACTGCGGCTCACGCTGCAGCGCCATGACGCCCAGCACGAGGCCGGCGACGGGGACGAAGAAGGTCGAGCTCGCGACGATCGACACGAGGCCGAGCACGAGGCTGGCGATGCTGAACCCGCGCGACTCCGCCGTGGGCGCGGCTCCCGGCGCGTACGGGTTCGGCTCGCCGAACGGCGCCTGCGGCTGCGAGGTGGGCGTTGCGGTGGTCATGGTCATGTTCTCCTGTTCGTGGGGTGTGCTTCCACGCTACGGATGCCACGTGGCGGGTGACATGGGGCTATCCCCCCGATCGCGCGGTGGCACGCCCGCCGCTCCGCCGGGACACGGGAGGCGAGCCGATACGATCACAGGGATTCGGCCCCTCACGATCGGAGCAGCATGCACCTGCCCTGGACCGTCCACGGCGACGGAGCCCACGTCGCACCCGGCGAGGTCGTCGCCCCCGGCGAGCGCCTGAGCTGGCCGCGCACCATCGGACTCGGGGCGCAGCACGTCGTCGCGATGTTCGGCGCCACCTTCCTCGTGCCGATCCTCACGGGCTTCCCGCCCGCGACGACGCTCTTCTTCTCGGGCCTCGGCACGATCCTCTTCCTCGTCATCACGCGCAATCGCGTGCCGAGCTACCTGGGCTCCTCCTTCGCCTTCATCGCGCCGATCCTCGCGGCGATGGGCGCCGACGTCGACGACCCGATGGGCGCCGCCCTGTTCGGCATCGTCGTCGTGGGCGTGCTGCTCGCGCTCGTCGGCCTCATCGTGCAGTGGGGCGGCACGGGCTGGATCGACGCGCTCATGCCACCGGTCGTCGCCGGCGCGATCGTCGCGTTGATCGGCTTCAACCTGGCGCCGGTGGCGAAGTCGAACTTCGAGCAGGCGCCGCTCACGGCCCTGATCACGCTCACCGCCGTCATCGTCGCGAGCGTCGCCTTCCGCGGCATCCTCGGTCGCATGTCGATCCTGCTCGGCGTGATGGTCGGCTACGTCGCCGCGGTCGTCCAGGGCGAGGTCGACTTCGGTGCGGTGGCGGATGCCGCGTGGGTGGGCCTGCCGCAGTTCCACCTGCCCGCCAACCCGTTCGCCGACAGCGCGGTCTGGGGCATGCTGCCGGCGTTCCTACCCGTGGTGCTCGTGCTCATCGCCGAGAACGTCGGGCACATCAAGGGCGTCGCCCAGATGACGGATGCCTCGATCAACGCGTCGACGGGTCGCGCCCTCTTCTCCGACGGGCTCGCCACCACGATCGCGGGCTTCTTCGGCGGCTCGGGCACCACGACCTATGGCGAGAACATCGGCGTCATGGCCGCGACCCGCGTGTACTCGACGGCCGCCTACTGGGTCGCCGGTCTCTTCGCCGTGCTGCTCGGCCTCTCCCCCAAGGTCGGCGCGGTCATCAACACCATCCCGCCCGGCGTGCTCGGCGGCATCACCACGGCGCTCTACGGCCTGATCGGCATCATCGGCGTGAAGATCTGGATCGACAACCGCGTGGACTTCACGAGTCCCGTGAACCAGTTCACGGCCGCGACGGCGCTCATCATCGGCATCGCCGACTTCACGTTCAGCTTCGGCGAGGTGTCGTTCAACGGCATCGCGTTGGGCACGATCGCCGCCATCGTCATCTACCACCTGATGCGCGGCATCGCCAGGCTGCGCGGCACCGATGCCCCGCAGCCCGCCAGGCCGGATCAGCCGCCGAGCAGCGTCTCGATCGGACCCCGCACGAAGTAGACGAGGAATCCGGCCGCCACGACCCAGAGCAGCGGGCTGATCTCGCGGGCCTTGCCCGAGCACGAGCGGATGATCACCCAGCTGATGAAGCCCGCCCCGATGCCGTTGGCGATGGAGTAGGTGAGCG
Organism: Agromyces humi; assembly: GCF_009720255.1. Lineage (GTDB taxonomy): Bacteria > Actinomycetota > Actinomycetes > Actinomycetales > Microbacteriaceae > Agromyces > Agromyces humi. The sequence continues at coordinate 5,034 of NZ_WJSP02000080.1, forward strand.
GCATCACCGTGATGGTGAGGAAGACCGGCAGCAGCACCGAGAACTCGGTGAGGTCGATGCTGCGGATCTGCGCCATCATGAGCGCACCCACGATGACCAGCGCGGCGGCAGCGACCTCCGACGGCACGATGGACGTGAGCGGCGTGAAGAACATCGCGAGCAGGAACAGCGCGCCGGTCACGAGGTTCGCGAGGCCCGTGCGCGCGCCTTCGCCGATGCCGGCGCCCGACTCGATGAACACGGTGTTCGACGAGCTCGACGTGAACCCGCCGGCCACGGCGCCCACGCCCTCCACGATCAGCGCGGAACGCAGGCGCGGGAAGTCGCCGCGCTCGTCGGCGAGGCCGGCCTCCTTGGACAGGCCGGTGAGCGTGCCCATGGCGTCGAAGAAGTTGGTGAACACGAGCGTGAAGACGAGCATCAGGGCGGCGAGCACGCCGATCCGCTCGAAGCTGCCGAAGCTCACCTGGCCGACCAGCGACAGGTCGGGCAGGCTCACCCACTGCTCGGGCAGTGCAGGCACCGAGAGCCCCCAGCCGCCCTCGTTGTCGACCTTCGAGCCGAAGTGCCAGATGCCCTCGGCGATGAGGGCGAGCACCGTGCCGCTCAGCAGCCCGATGAGGATGGCGCCGCGCACCCTGCGCGCCACGAGGATGCCCGTGAGCACCAGGGTGACCACGAAGACGAGGGTCGGCACGGTGGCGATCGACCCCTGGACGCCGAGGCCGACGGGCGGCGAGGACTGCCCGGTCGACGTCACGAAGCCCGCGTCCACGAAGCCGATGAAGGCGATGAAGAGGCCGATGCCCACCGTGATGGCGATCTTCAGCTGCAGCGGCACGGCGTCGAAGATGAGCCGGCGCAGGCCGGTCGCGGCCAGCAGCACGATGATGAGGCCGTTGATGAGCACCAGGCCCATGGCCTCGGGCCAGGTCACCTGGCCGACGACGCTCACCGCGAGGAACGAGTTGATGCCGAGGCCGGCGGCGAACGCGAACGGCAGGCGCGCCACCACGCCGAACAGGATCGTCATGACGCCGGCCGTGAGCGCGGTGACCGCGGCGACCTGGGCGAACCCGAGCTGGTCGCCGTCGACGTCGGTCGCGCTCGACAGGATGATCGGGTTCAGGATGACGATGTACGCCATCGTCACGAACGTCACGAGGCCGCCGCGCACCTCGGCGCCCACGGAGGAGCCGCGCGCGGTGATCTCGAAGAAGCGGTCGATGGCGGACGTCGAGCGCGGGCTCCCCGGCGGGACGTCGGTACGGGTGGAAGTCGTCACGCGACGACCCTAGCCGCGCATCGACCGGAGCTGCACACCTGAGGGATCCTCTGCGTCAGTTGAGGAACCCGTGGAGCACGGGCACGATGAGGTAGATGCCGACGACCACGGCGATCGCGCTGACCACGAAGCACGCGCGGGCGCCGATGAGCGCCGCGCGCTTCTGCCCGTCGGTGAGCGGGCTCTTCTTCGCCGCCTTGGCCGCCTTCTTCGCTGCGGCCTTCGCCTCGGCGGGCGTGACGACGGTGATCGCGTCGGTGAACTCCGCGGGCGTGACGATGGGTGTGCGACCCGACACGGTCAGCAGGCGCAGGCCGAGCGAGTAGGTGCTCACGACGACGACCGTCGCGATGAGCGCCGAGACGAGCACCAGGAGGAATGCGAGCCAGTCGATCACGGCGCCACCTTCTTCTTGGGCTTGGGGTTCTTCTTGATCTTCACCGCGCGACCCGAGCTGGCGACCTCGCTCACCACGTTCGAGGCGTCGACCTCGCTCCGCCGCGACCACAGGAAGATGCCGCCGATGACCGCGCCGCCGACGATCGTGTCGATGACGATGCCGACCACGCCGAACGTCGCGACGAAGGCCGCGAGCGCACCCACGATGCCCGCCGACGGGAGGGTGAGGAGCCAGCCGACGCCGATGCGGCCGGCGGTGCCCCAGCGCACCTTCGAGCCGCGGCGACCCATGCCCGACCCGATGACCGAGCCCGACGCGACCTGCGTCGTCGAAAGGGCGAAGCCGAGGTGGGTGGAGGCGAGGATGGTCGCCGCCGTCGAGGTCTCGGCGGCGAACCCCTGTGCGGGCTTGATGTCGGTGAGCCCGGTGCCGAGGGTCTTGATGATGCGCCAGCCGCCCACGTAGGTGCCGAGGGCGATCGCGATGGCGCACACGGTGACCACCCAGAACTCGGGGCCGCTGCCCACCGGCTGCAGCCCGACCGAGATCAAGAGGAGCGTGATGACGCCCATGGTCTTCTGCGCGTCGTTGGTGCCGTGCGCGAGCGCGACGAGCGAGCTCGAGAAGATCTGTCCGTAGCGGAAGCCGTCGCGGCCGTCGGGTTTGCCGTCGTAGCGGCGGGTGATCGCGTAGGCGAGCTTCGTGGCCGTGTAGGCGATGAGCCCCGCCGTGAGCGGCGCGAGCACCGCGGGCAGCACGACCTTGGACAGCACCACGCTGAAGTCGATCGCGTACACGCCGAAGCCCACGATGGTGGCACCGATGAGTCCGCCGAAGAGCGCGTGGCTCGACGACGACGGCAGGCCGAGGAGCCACGTGATCATGTTCCAGACGATCGCGCCGAGGAGGCCGGCGAAGATCAACTCGGGGGTGATCAGGATCCCGCCGTCGCCCTCCTTGATGATCCCGCCCGAGATGGTGCGCGCGACCTCCGTGGAGAGGAAGGCGCCGACCAGGTTCAGGATGGCGGCGATGGTGACGGCGACCTTCGGCTTCAGCGCACCGGTCGCGATGGGCGTGGCCATCGCGTTCGCGGTGTCGTGGAATCCGTTGGTGAAGTCGAAGAAGAGGGCCAGTACGATGACCAGCACGACGAGGAGGGTGAGTTCCACCGGCGTCTTTCTCTGGATCGGTGCTGCGATTCACCGAGTGTTCAGGGACCGTGGGTTGCGGATGCGGCGAACGCCGTGCCCCGACGATACTACGCGACCGATTCGGGCTCCTCCACCACGGTGGCGAGATCCTCACCGAAGACGAAGGTGCGCCGCACCCGCCCCCCGGCGAGCACCGCAGGGAGCCACCGGCGCGCGTCGTCCCACATCTCGCGGTACGGCACCGCGTCGAGCGCGAACCACTCGGGATCGAGCTCGTCGGACCCGGTCGGCTCCCCCGCCCACGTGCGGCAGACGAACACGTTGGACTCCTGGCTCCACGCCTCGCGATGCGGGAAGTGGTAGGTCAGCAGTCCCCGCGGTTCGAGGTCGGATGCCGCGACGACGACGCCCGACTCCTCGAAGACCTCGCGCACCGCGGCGTCGACGGCGGACTCCCCCGGCTCGAGCTTGCCGCCGAGTCCCACGAAGTTGCCCATGCCGAGGCCGTGCTTCTTCCGTCCGAGCAGCACCTCGGTCGTGCCCGCCCGCTCGCGCAGGAGGTAGCAGACGCAGACCTGGGGCAGCGGCATCCGTCAGCCGAAGAGGATCTTCGCCTCGTCGTAGCGCGACTGGGGCACCCGATTGAGGCTGTGTGTGGCGTCCGCGATCGAGACCGTCTCGATGTCGGTGCCGCGGAGGGTCACCATCGAGCCCCAGGCGTGGTCGTACACCGCGTCGACCGCGGCCATGCCGAGGCGCGTCGCGAGCACCCGGTCGTAGGCGGTCGGCTCGCCGCCGCGCTGGATGTGCCCGAGCACGGTCGCGCGCGACTCGATGCCGGTGCGCTCCTCGATCATGGGGGCGATGAGCTCGGCGATGCCCCCGAGGCGGGGACGGTTGAAGGCGTCGAGGCCCTTGTGCGAGTGCGCCTCCTCCATGCCGTCGAACTTGAACCCCTCGGCGACCACGACGAGCGGCGCACGCCCGCGCTGGCGCACGGACTCGACCCACTCGCAGATCTGCTCGATCGACTGGGGCTGCTCGGGGATGAGGATGGCGTGGGCGCCGCCGGCCATGCCGGAGTGCAGCGCGATCCAGCCGACGTGCCGGCCCATGACCTCGAGCACCATGCAGCGGCCATGCGAGTCGGCCGTCGTGCGCAGGCGGTCGATGGCCTCGGTCGCGATCTGCACGGCGGTGTCGAAGCCGAAGGAGTAGTCGGTGGCCGCGAGGTCGTTGTCGATGGTCTTGGGGACGCCGACGACGTTGATGCCGCCCTCGTCGTAGAGGCGACGGGCGGCCGTGAGGGTGCCCTCGCCGCCGATGGCGACGATCGCGTCGATGCCGTGCTCGTCGAGCATGCGCTGGATGTTCTCGGGGCCGCCGCCCTCACCCTCGAACGGGTTCGTGCGGCTGGAGCCCAGGATCGTGCCGCCCTGCTTCGCAAGACCCCGCACGTCGTGACGCGTGATCTCCATGAGATCGGCCTCGACGACGCCACGCCAGCCGCCGCGGAACCCGACGAACTCCGTGTCGTGGGCGATGACGCCCTTCAGCACGGCGCCGCGGATGACGGCGTTCAGGCCGGGGCAGTCGCCGCCGCTGGTGAGGATCCCGATCTTCATGTGTGGACGACTCCAAGGTGCTCGAAGCGAACAGTGGTGTTGCCGGAGGCCGCAGCGTCGGGGCGTATCGACTGCGGCAGTCTATAGGGTTCCTCAGGTCCCGCCCGAACGGTGCGGGACCCCGTCGGGTGAGGTCAGAGCGTGCCGTCGAGCGCCGCCCGCAGCAGGTGCTGCAGGGCGTCGAGCTGCACCGAATCCGCGGAACCCGGCTCCACGTCGCTGCCGTCGAGCGCCCGGGCCGCGAGACCCTGCTTCGAGTCGATGAGCTCGGCGATGCGCGCGTCGATGGTGTGCGCGGCGATGATGCGCCAGGCGGTCACCGGCTCGTCCTGGCCGATGCGGTGCACGCGGTCGATCGCCTGCGTCTGCTCGGCGGCCGTCCAGCTGAGCTCGGCGAGCACCACGTTGGAGGCGGCCTGCAGGTTGACGCCGACGCCCGCCGCGGTGAGCGAGCAGACCGCGACCGCGACCTCGGGATCCGTGTTGAACGCGTCGATCGCGGCCTGGCGCTGCAGGGCGGTCTGGTCGCCGCGCAACGACACCGTGCGCAGCTCGCGGGCGGCGAGCGCCGCCTCGGCCTGGTCCATGACGTCGATGTGCTTCGCGAAGAACACCACCTTGCCCACCGAGCGGGCGAGCTGGGCCGCGTAGTCCGCGGCGAGGCCGGCCTTGGCCTGCCCGATGCGGCGCACCATCGTGAAGACGTTCTCGCCCGACTTCGACGACTTCGACTCCTCGAGCTCGGCGCTCGCGACGGCGCGGATGAACTGGTCGCGCTGGTCGTCGTCGAGGTCGCCCATGCGGAGGTTCCGCGCCTCGACGAGGGCCCGGAAGCGCCCCACGAGGCGGTTGCCGAGCTCGCGCTCGGCGGCGCGGACCGAGCGGCCCAGCTCGTCGTCGAGCTCGACCGGCAGGTCGGCGATGCGCTTGTCGGGCAGGTCGGCCGCGACGTCCACCTTGCGGCGGCGCACGATGCCGAGGTCGATCACGGTGCGTCGGGCCTCGACGTAGAAGCCGTGGTCGGCCGGCGTCAGCCCGGTCTCCTCGAGCTTGCCGAGGAGCGCCGGCGAGGGCTTGTCGCCCTCGATCCAGCCGAGGAATTGCCAGATCGCACGGAAGTCGTCGACGTCGTTGATGAGCGGCGTTCCGGTGAGGGCGAGCAGCAGCGGGTCGCCGCCGGGAGCGGCGCGGCGGATGCGATCGGCGAGCGCGAGCACGTTGCGCGAGCGCTGCGACTGCAGGTTCTTGATGAAGTGCGCCTCGTCGACGACCATGCCGCGGAAGCCGAGGGTCGACAGCCACGCCATGTGCCGGTCGAGCACGTCGTAGTTGACGATCACCACGTCGGCGAAGGCATCGAGGCTGTCGCCGTCGCCGTGGATCACCGTGGCCCGCCGGTGCGGCGTCCATCGCTCGACCTCGCGGGCCCAGTTCATCTTCACGACGTTCGGCACGACCGCGAGCAGCGGGTAGGCGTCGGCGACGGATGCCGCGAGCACGGACTGCGCGGTCTTGCCGAGGCCCGGCTCGTCGGCGAGCAGGAACGTGCGGTGGCCGAGCCTGGCGGACTCGATGAACCGAGCCTGGTGCTTCATGAGCTCGAGCCCGCGGGGGGCGAGCCGATCGACGGCCGGGGCCTCGGGCAGCTCCATGGTCGCGGCCTGGCCGCCCGAGCCGAGCTCGAACGACTTGAACAGGGGGCCGAGCAGCTCCCAGTTCGCGAGGCGGCGCACGGGCACGGGGGCCGCCTGCGGCTTCGAGAAGTCGGGCGCGAGGAAGGGGTTCGCCAGCAGGCGGGAGCGCACCGATGCGGGGATGACCTGGTTCTCGCCGAGCTCGGGCTTGGCCTCGGGCTCGCGCGTGATGATGAGCTCGTCGGGGCTCAGCTCGGCGCCGGACTCGAGCAGCCAGTCGCGGCGGAAGCGCTGCGCCACCGTGGAGATCGAGGCGTCGGGCTCGAGCAGGGCGATGAGGCTGGTGTCGCGCGCAGCCGTCTTCGCGAGGATCTGCGCGATGCCGTCGAGGCGCTTGAGCAGCTCGGCGCGAGCGGCGTCGGCCACGTCGGGGTCGGACTTCACCCGGGCCCGCTCCTCGCGCATGAGCAGCGCGATGACCTGGAACTTCGTGCGGTTGGTCGGGCCGAGCTTGCCCTTCTGCGCCTTGGTCTCCACCTCGCGCACCTTGCGCGCGAGGATCGGGATGATGGGTGCATCGTCGTCACGCGATCTCGTGCGCTGGCGCTGCCTCGTCTGGGCCATGGTCCTCCCGCTCTCGGGCCGTCTCCGGCTCGCCCCCTCGTCACCGGTGGCGGTGGTCGGGACCGCTGGGGCGACCGTGGTGTCGCCGCACGCGGTACGCCGAATCCCGAACCGAGCAGCACGCGAGCCGGGCTCACGTGGTCGGGCCGAAGAACGGATTCGTCGGGCGCGTGCCCAGTCTAGCCCGACTGGGCGCCCGACGGGCGCGTGACGCGAGGACGGCGTCGACGACGCCGGATCCACCCGTGCGGCCGCGGCGGAGTCGTCCTATGCTTCAGCCATGGACGATCGCGCGGGAGCGGGCGCCATCTCGCCCGAGGACGACGAATTCACGGTGTCGCAGGACACGGAGTTCGACGAGGAGGAGCTCGCGGCCGACGACGACGACCGGCCGCTCGACGACAGCCTCTCCGACGAGGTGCCGGGCCTCGATGCCGAGCGCCGGGTCGACCTCCGCGACGAGCGCGCACCCGACGCCGAGGACTGACGGCTCAGACTCCGCCGCCGCCTCCGCCGCCACCACCGCCGCTACGACCGAATTCGGCGGCGGGGAGCTTGACCTCCCCTTCCTCCCATCCGTACTTCGACATGTCTAGAACGCGCCTTCCTTCTGGATTCGTTTCAGCTCGCGCGGAAACACGGTCTTCCAGACCGTC
>NZ_WJSP02000800.1 GCF_009720255.1 Agromyces humi
GGCGAGGCGGGCGTCGGGGTCGCCTGGCAGCAGCTCGACACCGAGCACGGCGAGCTCCGTCGCGATCGTGCGCTCGAAGGCGTCGCGCACCTCGACCGAGTCGAAGGGCGGATGCCACGGCTGCGACTGCGCCACCGCCCAGACCGCCGGCCGGCGGAGCACGAACTCGCTCGGCGAGCCGGGGTCGAGCACCACGAGGTCGGTTCCGTCGTCGGCCGCCGCGAGGGCCACCCGCACCCCGTCGGCAGGCACCGGACGTGCACCGGGATTCCATCGCGACATCGCCTCGACCGACGCGAACACCGGAAGCACGCGGCGCCCGTCGGGTCCCTCGACCGTGACGATCGACAGCTCCTGGCTCTTGTCGACCGCCAGGCCGTGGTCGCCGATCTCGGCGCCGCCGTCGCCGAGCTGGGCGAGCAGCGGGATCAGGAGGCGCGACCGGCCGAACTCGGCGACCACGTCGCCCTGTCCCCCGTCACCGGAGCGGAAGCGCCGGATGGCGGCCGCGAGCCGTTCGG
>NZ_WJSP02000801.1 GCF_009720255.1 Agromyces humi
GGGCGCGTCGGCGAGCGCGGTGTCGACCCGGCTCGCCGCGTTGCGGGAGGCGCGCAGCGCGGCGGGCGCGAACCGCGCGTCCAGGCGCTCGAGGGCGGCCGCGGCATCCGTGCGCCGTCGCTCGAGGCGAGCGGCGTCCTCGCGGAGGGCGGCCAGGTCGGTGCCGGCGCCGCGTTCGAGGCGGCGCCGGGCGGCGAGCCCCGACTGCGCCACCTCGAGGGTGCGCAGGGCGGAGTCGCAGAGGTCGACGATGTACGCGCTCCACCTGCGCCGATCGGCGGCCGACTCCTGCTCGGCATCGTCGAGGCGCTGCTGCAGGAGGATCGCCTCGCGGAGCCGGAACCCGGCCGTCTCGAACGCCGTGCGGAGCTCACGAGCGGCGGCGGGACCGAACTGCGCCTCCGCGAACGCGATCTCGCGGCCGGCCTCGCGCACCGCCGTGTCGGCCTGCACGATGAGGCCCTTCGCGTGCACCTCGACTTCGCGTCCGGCGTCGAGCGCCGCACGCTCCCGTCGCACGC
>NZ_WJSP02000802.1 GCF_009720255.1 Agromyces humi
CGCCCTCGACCAGTTCCCGGATCGCGTCGAGGGTGGCGTCGTCAGGACGGTCCCCCTCGAATCCGACGAGATACAGCTCGACCGGGCCGACAAGCTCGACCTGCTGCGACGCCTCGGTGCGAACCGGGCGATCGACCTCGCGGATGCCGCTGCTGCCGAGCCGCCCGACGGCGGCTACGACGTGATCATCGAACTCGTCGCGCGCCGCCGCCTCCGGGACTACCGTCGGATGCTCGCACCGCGGGGGCGCTTCGTCATCATCGGCGGACGGATGGGCGTGATCTTCGCGACGTTCGCGTTCGGCCGCGTTCGCGGGCGTGACGGGCGTTCCTACCGAGTGCTCGCGGCTCGTCCCAACGACGGCCTCGAGCAGCTCGGCGCGATGGTGGCGGCCGGGGAGGTGCATCCGGTGATCGATGCCGTGCTGCCGCTCGCCTCGGCACCCGAGGCGCTCGCCCGCATCGGCGGGGGCGACGTGCTGGGCAAGCTCATCATCGACCCGACGCGCTGAGCGCTGC
>NZ_WJSP02000803.1 GCF_009720255.1 Agromyces humi
GACGTCTCGCACGGCGTGCGGAGCACCGACGCCCCTCGCGGCGAACTCGAGCCGCGGCACGAGCTCGAGGTCGCCGCCGTCGTCGATCGCGACATCGAGCACGACGGACGCCGCGCCGAGCACCTCGAGGTCGGGCGTCACGTCGGAACCGACGAGGTCGATGCCGAGCCGCGCGGCCTCGGCGAGCAGTGCCCAGAGCAGGGGGCTCTCGAACTCGTCGAGGGTGATCCACTCGGAGCCGTAGGTCGCGAAGACGCTCGGCGAGGAGCCCTTGAGCATCGCGAACTGGGCGAACCAGCGCGACTGCGCCGGGTCGAACCCGCCGGCGGTCGCCTGGAAGCCGACGTTCTGCCAGGTCAGCCCCGCCTTGATCCACGCGCCCCGCGCGCCGCGCGTGACGGGTCGCACCGCGAGCCGGTCGACCGACCCGGCACGACGGGCGGGCTCATCTCGGGGACCCTGCCATTCGCCGGGCCGACGCGTGACCCGTCGGCGCAGCTCGAACTGCAGG
>NZ_WJSP02000804.1 GCF_009720255.1 Agromyces humi
GCCTCACCGACCTGCTCGAGCTGCGCGTCGAGGAGCGCGGCGGGCGGCTCTTCTTCGGTCGCGACGAGGACACCGTGGTGCTCGTGCTCGAGGACGCCGACGCCGGCCTCGCCGACGAGCTCGCGGCCGAGTTCGGCCTGCCGGTCGGCGTCTCCGACGCGGTCGCCGCCGACGGGACGGCCATGGCGCACGAGCAGGCGCTGCGAGCGCTCGAGCGCGCCCGCGAGACCGGCTCGGGCGTCGTGGCGTTCGACGAGATCAGCCGCCAGGGCGTGCTCGCGTTCCTCGCCCGCACCGACGCGCGGGCGGTCGCATTCGCCACGCTCGCCCCGCTCACGGCGCACGATGAGGCGAACGGCACGGCCCTCGTCGCCACGATGCGCGCCTGGCTCGAGCACGGCGGCCAGTTCGACGCCACCGCGCAGGCGCTGGGGGTGCACCGGCACACCGTGCGCAGCCGGGTCGCCCTCGCCGAGCGGCTGCTGGGGCGCGACCTCTCGGGCTTCCACGC
>NZ_WJSP02000805.1 GCF_009720255.1 Agromyces humi
CGGGTGGCCGTTCGGGCGGCCCGTGCTCGCCGGCGAGGTCTACTCGGTGCTGCAGTCGCTGCCGGGCACCGAGCTCGTCGACGAGGTGCTGCTCTTCGGCGCCGACCCGGTCACCGGCAAGCGCGGCGAGCCGACCCAGCGCATCGACCTCGACCCCGACGCGCTCGTCTTCGGGTTCGAGCACCGCGTGCGCGTGACGGCGGGGGTGTGAGGTGCGCGGCGTCATCGGCGGTCTCGACAGCCCGGTTCCCGTCATCGACCGGCTGCCCGCGGTGCTGCAGGAGGACGAGTTCCTGCAGCGCTTCCTGGGCGCGTTCGACACCTCGCTCGCGCCGGTGTTCGCCGTGCTCGACAACCTCGACTCCTACCTGCGCCCGCAGACCACCCCTCCCGACTTCCTCGACTGGCTCGCGGGGTGGGTCGACGTGGAGCTCGACGCCGCGTGGTCGGTCGAGCACCGGCGGCGCATCGTCGCGGGGGCGGCAGCCCTCCACCGGCGGGCGGGCACC
>NZ_WJSP02000806.1 GCF_009720255.1 Agromyces humi
ACGCCGCCGCGACCGCCGCCGCGCGCGGCGTGGTGTGCGTGACCGACTACGAGATGCGCTGGAACCGCGACGACTGGGCACGGCGCGCGGCCGGCGGTGCCTTCCCCGTCCGCGTGTCCTTCGGCGTGTACCCGCAGCACCTCGCGCGGGCGATCGAGGAGGGCCTGCGCACCGGTGACGCGGTGCCGGGCACCGGCGGCCTGGTCACGGTCGGCGGCGCCAAGGTCATCACCGACGGGTCGCTGAACACCCGAACCGCCTGGTGCTTCGACCCGTATCCGGGCCTCGAGGGCCACGAGCACCCGTTCGGCGTCGTGACCGTTCCGTTCGAGGAGCTCGTGCCGCTGATGCGACGCGCGCACGCGGGCGGACTCACCCCGGCGGTGCACGCGATCGGCGACCAGGCGAACGCCCGTGTGCTCGACGCGTTCGAGGCGGTCGGATGCCGCGGCTCGGTCGAGCACGCCCAGTTGCTGCGCCACGACCACGTCGCGCGCTTCGCGCGGCT
>NZ_WJSP02000807.1 GCF_009720255.1 Agromyces humi
CGAGCGCACGTGGTACGCCGCATGCCTCGTGCGCGGCTCCGACCGGGCCGACGTGAACGGGGTCGTGCGCCGGCGCCTCGACGCGCGCAAGCTGTCGTTCGCGCCGATGGACGACGCGGTCGCGCTGACCGGGATGGAGTACGGCGGGATCACGCCCGTCGGGCTGCCCTCCGACTGGCCGATCCTCGTCGACGAGTCGGTCGCGACCCACGAGCGGCTGATCGTCGGCAGCGGCATCCGCGGCTCGAAGCTGCTCGTGACCGGCGCGTTCCTCGCCGGCCTGCCCAACGCGGAGGTGCTGCGGCTCGCCCAGGTCGGCTGACCGAGCCCGACGGCGGAGCAGCCGACGGCCGACGCCGACGGCGCCGAGTGGATGCCGAACCCGCGGATTCCCGGCCGAGAGCGCGGGTTCGGCATCTCCTCGTGGAAGACCGAACGCCCGGCTACTCCGCCAGCGCCGGGGCGCTCGGCTCCTGCTCGGCGACGGCGTCGCGTCGCTCGGCGTT
>NZ_WJSP02000808.1 GCF_009720255.1 Agromyces humi
CGGAAGGCCAGCGCCCGCACGCGATGCTGCCCCTCGGGCCACGTCGTCGGCAGGCCGCCGTGCTCGAGCGACGAGAAGTCGAGCCAGGGGGCGACGACCTCGCGCAGCACGGCCGGGCTCCGGAGCGCCCGCCACGCGGCATCCGGAGTGCAATCGAGCGTGAGTTTCAGCAGGACCCGCATGAGCCGAGAGTATGGCCAGCGGATGCCACGGCAAAGCACCGCGCGCGGATTCACGGCGGCCACCCGGCCGACGCGCAGCCTGCGCCGTGGTCCCAGCCGCGTCGCACCGGCACGTCCTAGACTCCGCCACATGGGCGAAGCACTGTGGTGGCTGCCGTCGCTCGTCGTGTTCGGCACGACCGCGCTCGTGATCGCGGGCGGGGTCGTCGGCGTGCGTCGGCTCGGCGTGCGACGGGAGCGTGCGGCGCTCGACGCCGGACGCGAAGTCGAGGTGCACGCGAAGGGCCTCATCGTGCAGGCCGACACGGCNGTGCGCGAGGCC
>NZ_WJSP02000809.1 GCF_009720255.1 Agromyces humi
ACGAGGCTCCCGTGCCCGCGTCGACGCGACGCACCGCCGCGACCCGGGTGCGCAACGTCATGGCCGGGGTGAGCCCGAGGTCGGCGGCGGTCGTGCCGTCGCCGAACGGCGTGAGCCCGTACGTGCCGATGCCGATGCGCACGACGTCGTAGCGCGAGCCCTGGTCGCGAATGGCCTGCTCGGAGGAGGCGATGTGCCGCACCTCGGGCTCCAGGCCGGCCCGTTCGGCCTCGGCGAGGGCCCGCTCGAAGGCGGCGAGCTGAGCGGCATCGACCTCACGGGAGGTGTTCGCGAAGTGGCTGAAGACGCCCACGACGGTGATCGCGCCCGCGTGCTCGAGCTCGGCGGCGCGAACGACGACCTCGTGCCACTCGGACTCGGGCACGCCGTTCCGGCTGAGCCCGGTGTCGATCTTCAGGTGCACGCGCGCGGGTCGGGGTGCGGCGGCGGCGACACGCTCGAGCTGGTCGGCGCTCGAGACGCCGATCTCGACGCCGGCGGCG
>NZ_WJSP02000081.1 GCF_009720255.1 Agromyces humi
GCCGACGGCCTCGACGATGCCGGCGGCCTCGTGGCCGAGCAGCATCGGCACGGGCCGCGGCCGGCTGCCGTCGACCACCGACAGGTCGGAGTGGCAGACACCCGCTGCCTCGATCCGCACGAGCAATTCGTCGAGGCCCGGAGGGTCGAGTTCGAGCTCGCCGACCGTGATCGGTCGCGACGCGGCGAACGGACGCCCGCGACCGAGCTCCTCGAGCACGGCTCCGGTGATGGTGCGGGTGCGTGTCGCGCTGCCCGCGGTGGTGCCGGCCACGACGCCTTCGGTCACGATTCGTTCCGTTCTCGTGCCTCGAGTGGGCGATGTTGGCGGTTCTGCCGCGGCGCGGCCGCCAAGATCGCCCACTCGCGTGGATCGATGCTGCGGATGCCGCGTCCTACCCGACCCGCGCGGCCTCCTCGGCGAGCCGCTCGCGGTCCGCGTCGTCGATCGAGCGGAGCGAGATGCCGACCGTCTCCCGCAGGGCGATGACGGCGACGAGCGTCACGGCCGCCGAGATCGCGAGGTAGATCGCAACCGGCACCCAGCTCTCGTACGTCGACAGCAGCATCGTCGCGATGATCGGCGCGAGCGACCCGGCGATGATCGAGGTGACCTGGTAGCCGAGCGAGACGCCCGAGTAGCGCATGCGGGTCGGGAACATCTCGGCCATGATCGCCGGCTGGCTGGCGTACATCAGGGCGTGGATGATGAGGCCCACGATGAGGATGCCGACGATCAGCCAGTCGTTCTTCGTGTCGAACAGCGGGAACGCCACGAAGCCCCAGACCGCCGCGAGCACCGCGCCGACCGCGTACACGGGCTTGCGGCCGAGCCGGTCGCTCATGCGCCCGATCAGGGGGATGACCGCGAAGTGCACGACGTGCGCGAACAGGATGAGCGTCAGGATCGTCGACGTGATCATGCCGAGGTGCGCCGACATGTAGGTGATCGAGAAGGTCACGACGAGGTAGTACATGATGTTCTCGCCGAAGCGCAGGCCCATCGCGGTGAAGACGCCACGGGGGTAGCGCTTCAGCACCTCGATCACGCCGTAGTTCGTCTTCTTCGCCGCCTCGGCCTCCTTCTGCGCCTCGAGGAAGATGGGCGCGTCGGTGACCTTCGTGCGGATGTAGTAGCCGACGGCGACGATCACGACCGACAGCCAGAAGCCCACGCGCCAGCCCCACGCGAGGAACTGCTCCTCGGTGAGCGTGCGCGAGAGCGTGAGCAGCACGACCGTGGCGAGCAGGTTGCCGGCAGGCACCGCGGCCTGCGGCCAGCTCGCCCAGAAGCCGCGCTCGCGGTCGGGCGAGTGCTCGGCGACGAGCAGCACCGCGCCGCCCCACTCGCCGCCCACCGCGAAGCCCTGGAAGAAGCGCAGGACGATGAGCAGGATCGGCGCGGCGTAGCCGATCTGGTCGAAGGTGGGCAGGCAGCCCATGAGGAAGGTGGTCACGCCGACGAGGATGATCGCCAGCTGGAGCAGGCGCTTGCGGCCGTACTTGTCGCCGAAGTGGCCGAACACGATGCCGCCGAGCGGGCGGGCGATGAAGCCGACCGCATAGGTGAGGAACGCCTTGATGATGTTGTCGAGCGGGTTGTCGCTCGGCGGGAAGAAGATGACGTTGAACACCAGCGTCGCCGCGGTGGCGTAGAGGAAGAACTCGTACCACTCGACGATCGTGCCCGCCATCGAGGCGGCGACGACCTTGCGCAGGCCGGTGCGGACGGGCGACCCCTGCGGGTCGGCGGATGTTGGGGACGGACCCTGCGTCGTACGGTCGACGGCCATTGGCGACTACCTCCTTGTAGTGGCGACGCGATGAAGGGGTGTGACGTCGCAGGCGATTCTGGCCCGGGGCGCCGACGTGCGGCAATCGCGTATCCCGCACAGCGGGTGTGCATTCCTGCAGATCGCCGCCGTCGACGAACGGATGCCGCGAGCGCAGGCGGGGCTACGCCATACCCTCCGCGGTCTGCTCGAGGTCGGACTTGGGCCGGTCGCGCTGGGTGGCGATCGCGGTGCCCGCGGCGCCGCAGACGATCGCGATGGCGAGCACCTCGAGCGGCGTGAACGTCTCCGACAGCACCAGCCACCCGAAGATCGCCGCGATCACGGGCCCGAAGCTCGTGATGATCGCGTAGAGGCGGGGCGTGATGCGGCGCAGGATGAAGGTGTCGAGGCTGTACGGCAGCGCCGACGACAGCACGCCGACGCCGAGCAGCAGCGCGACCACCCGCCAGTCGATCACCGACGCATCGAACGTCGCGATCGCGAACGGGAGCAGCAGTGCCAGGCTCACGATGCTCGCGACCGTGAGCCCCTCGAGTCCGGGCAGGCCGACGGCCACCCGGCGGGTCAGCACGATGTAGCCCGCCCAGGCCGCGGCGGCCGTGAGGGCGAGGGCGACGCCCCACGGGTCGATCGCCGCGGCATCCGACGACCCCGGACCGATGAGCAGCACCACGCCGGCGCCCGCGGCGAGCGCGCACGCCACGTCGAGGATCCGGCGCGACGACAGGAGCGCGATCGCGAGCGGGCCGAGGAACTCGATCGTCGCGGCGATGCCGAGCCCGAGCAGGTGCACCGACTCGTAGAACGCGAGGTTCATGACGGCGAGCACGACGCCGAGCGCGAGGGCCGGCCAGAGGCGGCGCCACGTCAGCTCGGCGCGCTTCGGCCGGTAGAAGGGCAGCACCGCCGCGACCATCACGATCTGGCGTGCGGCCACGACCACGAAGGATCCGACGATCGGGATGAGCAGGCCCGCGAGGGACGAGCCGAAGTTGATCGACACCTCGGTGCCGAGCTGGGTGGCCGCCCCCGTGAACCGGCGACGGCGCAGCAGCGCGTCCTGGTCGTCGAGTTCGGGGGTCACCCGTCGACGATACGCCGACTCAGCCCGCGAGCTGTTCACGGAAGGCGGGCGGCCCGCCGGGCACCGCGCGAGCGGATGCCGCGGCCGCCACGAACCCGTCGGGTCGCACGAGGTAGACGAGGCCCGGATCGAGGCGCCCCTGCGGGTCGGGCGGGAACGCGTGCCACTCGAGTCCGAGCGTCTCCGCGATCGCGCGAACCTCGGGCTCGTAGACGCCGTACCCGTGCACCTGCCAGGTGAACGCCCGCAGCGGGGCGAAGTTGTCGACGTCGCCGCCCAGCCACGGCAGCCGCCGCCCGACGACGCGGTCACGGCCCGACGACGTGCGCGGCGACATCCGGTAGTGGATGCGGGTCTGCGACAGGTAGCCGAAGACGCGGCGGCCGCCGATCATGCGCGGCAGCAGCCGCACGGCGACGGGCCCGATCACGGGCACGACCCTGCCCCGTACGAACCGTGCGAGCCGGCCGCCGGCCGTCACGACCCCGAACATGCGGTCCGTCGTGTCGACGAGGACGCGTCCGACCGGGCGGCGCTCGGCCTCGTAGCGGTCGAGCCGGGCGTCGGGCATGCCGCGCACGAGCACGTCGGCGAACGCGCACGCCAGGTTGTGCGCCTCCTGGAGCCCGGTGTTCATGCCCTGCGCGCCGACCGGCGAGTGGATGTGCGCGGCGTCGCCCACCAGGAAGCACGGGCCGACGCGGAACCGCTTCGCGAGCCGGTGATGCAGCCGGTACCGCGAGAACCAGGCCGAGTCCGTGTAGGCGACGCCGAACTCCCGGCGCACCAGGTCCTTCACGGTGTCCTCGGCGAGTTCGCCGGCCGCGTCCAGGTCGCGGTCGCGCACGACGCCGAGCAGGCGCATCCGGCCCGCCCCCATCGGGAACCCGAGCAGGAAGTGCTCGGCCGTGATGCGGATGTTGATGGCCCCCTCGACGAGACCCGTCACGCCCGCGGCATCCGTCACGTAGAAGCTGTGCTCGTTCGTCACGCCCTCGAACGGCACGCCGAGCGCCTCGCGCACCGGTGAGTGCGCGCCGTCGGCCCCGACGCAGTAGCGGGCGCGCACGGTGACCGGCCCGTCGGGGCCGTCGAGGCCGGCGATGACGGATGCCGCGCCGGCGCGTTCGCCGGCGCGTTCGCCGTCGCCTGCGTCGTCCTCGGCCACGACGTCGAGCCGTGCGAGCCGGTGGCCCCAGCGCACCTCGCGACCGAGGCCGGCGAGCGCGTCCACGAGCATCCGCTCGTTGCGGCTCTGCTCGAAGACCGTGACTTCGAGGTAGGGGCTCACGCCCTCGCCGATCCCACGCAGTTCGACGCGCCCGAACGGGTGGCTCCCGAAGCCGGGGACGACCGCGGTCGCGGGCGACCGCTCGGCGAGCACCCGGTCGACGAGCCCGAGCTGGTCGTACAGCTCCATCGTGCGGGCCTGCACGGCGAGCGCCCGCGACTCGCGTGTCGGGCCCGACTTGCCGTCGACGATGATCGCGTCTACGCCGAGCCGGGCGAGCACCACCGCGAGCATCAGCCCGCTGGGGCCGGCGCCCACGATGAGGACGTCGGCCTGGAGTTCCGCACCCCCAGCCACCACCCCTCCACTGTGGCACCGCCGAGGCATCCGGTGCCAGACTCGGACGATGACGGCGGAACGACCGGAGCAGCCGGCGGATCGAGGCGCCGCCCCACCCGCGGAACAGCCCGCGGAGAGCCTCGTCACCGTGATCGTGGCGCTCGTCGTGAACGCGCTCATCGCGGCGGCGAAGTCGTTCGCGGCCGTGATCACGGGCTCGGCCTCGATGGTCGCCGAGGCTGCGCACTCGTGGGCCGACACGGGGAACGAGGTGCTGCTCGTCATCGCCGAGCGCCGCTCGCGACGGCCGGCCGATGCGCGGCATCCGCTGGGCTTCGGCAAGGACGCCTACATCTGGTCGATGTTCGCGGCGTTCGGGCTCTTCACGGCCGGTGCGGTGGTGTCCATCCAGCACGGCATCTCCGAGCTCGTCGACCCCGAGCCGGCGAGCGACTACGGCGTCGCCTACGCGGTGCTCGGCATCTCGTTCGTGCTCGAGGGGATCTCGTTCGTCCGCGCCTACCGCCAGGCGCGGACCGACGCGCGCCGACGAAGTGTCGCCACCCTCGAGCACGTGGCTCGCAGCTCCAACCCCACGCTGCGAGCAGTGTTCGCCGAGGATGCGGCGGCGCTCATCGGCCTCGTGCTCGCCTTCCTCGGCGTCGGCCTGCATCAGCTCACGGGCTCACCCGTCTACGACGCGATCGGCTCGCTGCTCGTGGGCGTGCTGCTCGGCATCGTGGCGGTGGTGCTCATCGCCCGGAACCGCGTCTTCCTCCTCGGCGAGGCGGTCGACGACGCGCTGCGCGACGCCGTCCGCGACGAGCTCCTCGAGTCGCCCGAGATCGACCGGGTCGGCTTCCTGCACATGGAGTTCATCGGCCCGGGAGTCGTGCTGCTGGTGGCCGCCGTCGACCTGGTCGACGATCGCAGCGAGGCGGATGCCGCGCGGGAGCTGAGGAGGCTCGAATCGGAGCTCATCCGACGACCGCATGTGGGCCGCGCCTTCCTGACGCTCGCCGCCCCTGAAGACGGGTGACTCATGCGAACTGGATGATGCCGCGCGCGGCATCCGCTCGCTAGGGTGGGCACGAGCGCGGGTCGGGGCGACCTGCTGATCGGAGTCCTCATGTGGTGGACCAAGAAGAAGGCGCCGTCGCCTGAGGAAGCCGACGCGGCGGCCGACGCCGCCGAGGTCGCGGCGGCGCAGGCCGCGATCGCGGACTCGACCTCGAAGCACCGCAACGCCTTCATCCTCATGGGCATCGGGGGCGCCGCCCTGGCGACATTCGGCATCGCCGCGATCTCGGGCATCTTCGGTCCGGTGTTCTTCGCCCTCGTGCTCACGATCTGCGTGCACCCGCTGCGGATCTGGCTCGAGAAGCGCGGCGTGCCGCGCGGCATCGCCACCGGTTCGGTGATCACTGCGGTCACGCTGCTGCTCCTCGCCTTCGGGTACCTCGTGCTCGTCGCGTTCGGACAGTTCGCCGAACTGCTTCCGCAGTTCAAGCCGCAGATCGCGGCATTCGGGCAGGACGTCGCCGCGTGGCTCTCCTCGATCGGCATCACCTCCACCGAGGTCAGCGATATCGCCAAGGGCTTCGATCCCGGGCAGCTGGTCGGGTTCGTCGGCGGCCTGGTCGGCGGCCTCACCGGCTGGATCACCCTGCTCGTCATCCTCTTCACCATGCTGCTGCTCATGGCCATGGACGCCGGGTTCGTCCCGACGGTGCTGCGCGAGCTCTACACGGTGCGACCGCTGACGGCGGTCTCGCTGGTGAGCTACGGCAGCAACGTGCGGCGCTACATGGTCGTCACCACGGTGCTCGGCATCGCGCAGGGCATCGTCAACTGGATCGCGCTGCTCATCCTGCAGGTGCCCGGCGCGTTCATCTGGGGACTCCTCGCGTTCGTCTGCTCGTTCATCCCGAACATCGGCTACTTCATCGCCATCGTGCCGCCGATCATCTTCGGCGCGCTCGTGGGCGGCTGGCCCACGGTCATCGCCGTCATCGTCGTCTACGGCGTCATCAACGCGGTCATCCAGTCGGTCATCCAGCCGCGCGTCGTGGGCAAGGCAGTGAACCTGAGCCAGACGATCACGTTCTTCTCCGTGCTGTTCTGGGCCGTGGTCATCGGCCCGATCGGGGCGATCCTCGCGATCCCGCTCACGCTGCTCGTGCGCCTGGTCCTGGTCGACACGAATCCGTCGATGAATTGGATCCGGCCGATGCTCGGCGAGCTCGACCAGACGCGGCAGATCATGGCGCAGTTCGACGCCGAGGCGAAGGCGGCCCGCAAGGCTCGGCGGGCCGAGAAGCACGCGGCAGCCGGCGGAGACTCGGCGACGACAGGCGCGCCCGCCTAGCGCACTCGGAGCAACTCGAGCGTCGGCGTCGCACGAGCGACTAGAGCAGGATGTCGGCGGGCTCCTCGATGCGCCGCCACCCCAGCTCGGTGATCGCCTCGGGCATGCGGTCGGCGGCGATGAGGTCGGGCATCACGAGCCCGGTGGCGGCGGCTATGTCGGCGATCGGCACCTGGAAGGTGCGGAACGGGCCGAGCGGCGGCGCTTCGCCCGCGGCGGGCTCCCGCACCGCTCCCGTGTCGACCAGCGGCGCCTGGTCGACGATGAACCCGACGGCGGCGAGGGTGCCCTCGTCGCCCGTGTCGCTGCCGTTGCCGTTGCCGTTGCCGTTGCCGTTGCCGTTGCCGGTGTTCCACGCGGCGATCTTCCAGAACCGCAGGGGCACGCGGATGCCGCGATAGGAGGGATCCCCGTTGCCCAGCACGGGCGCGGTGAACACGCTGAGCCGCTGCCGGTAGGCCCGCGCGTGTTCGAGCACATGGTCTTCGAGGCCGAGCCACAGCTCCTTCGACTGGTTGAAGCCCGACGCCTGCGGCGCCGCGTTCGTGTAGCGGAACGTGTCGGAGTTGGCACGCGCGGCGACCTCGGGCGGCCCCCACACCGGGTCGCGACGACGCACGAGGTGACCGCGGTCGAGGTCGTTGTCGGCGTAGACGAGCGGGCCGGCCTGCCAGTCGGCGGGGATGCGGTCGTCGAACTGCCACCGGTCACCGCGCTCGAGCTCGACGAGCGCGGCCCCGTCGATGTTGACCCCGGTCACACGCGCGAATCGGCGCACGGTGTCGAGCACCACGGTGAAGTGCACCGAATCGAGTTCGACGGATGCCGCGGCATCCGCTTCGGACACTCGCGGCAGCGGAGCCGCCACCCCCAGGAATTGCGCGTCGAAGCCCATGCGCCCACTCGACCACGGCCCGCTGACAATCCCACCGGAGTCAACGCACGGGGTGTGGACTCCGCCCGCACGGCGACACGAGAATGGGCGAGCGGGCGATGGCCGCCCGCGAAGAGGGGATGCGCAGATGTCGGAATCGACGCCGAACAGCCACGACCAGGGGAACTCGATCGGCGGGGCCTTCCCGTTCGAGGACCGACGCGACTTCGAGGATGCGGAGCGCGGGTTCATCGCCACGATCGAGCCCGGCGTGATCCACGGCGCCGCCGGCAACGTGGTCTACGACATGGACGAGTTCGGATTCCTCGACGCCGAGGGGTCGTCCACGGTGCATCCGAGCCTCTGGCGACAGTCGCAGCTGGTGCAGAAGCATGGCCTCTTCGAGGTGGTCGAGGGCATCTACCAGGTGCGCAACTTCGACCTGTCGAACATCACGTTCGTCGAGGGCGACACGGGCGTGATCGTGATCGACCCGCTCATCTCCGCCGAGACGGCCGCAGCGGCGCTCGCCCTGTACCGCGAGCACCGCGGCGAGACGCCCGTGGTCGCCGTGATCTACACGCACTCGCACATCGACCACTTCGGCGGCGTCAAGGGCGTCGTCTCGCAGGAGGAGGTCGACGCGGGCGTGCCGGTGATCGCACCGGCCGGATTCCTCGAGCACGCGATCTCCGAGAACGTCTACGCCGGCACCGCCATGGGCCGCCGCGCCGCGTACATGTACGGCGCGGCCCTCCCGCGCGGCGAGCGCGGCAGCGTCGGCGCCGGCCTCGGGCAGTCGACGTCGAACGGCACGGTCACGCTCATCGCGCCCACGGTGTACGTGACGCGAACCGGCGAGGAGCACACGATCGACGGCGTGCGCATCGTGTTCCAGATGGCGCCCGGCACCGAGGCGCCCTCCGAGATGCACTTCTACTTCCCCGATCGCAAGGCGCTCTGCATGGCCGAGAACGCCACGCACACGCTGCACAACCTGCTGACGCTCCGCGGCGCGGTGGTGCGCGACCCGCACGCGTGGGCCGGCTACCTCACCGAGGCGATCGAGACCTTCGCGGGCGAGGCCGAGGTCGCGTTCGCGTCGCACCACTGGCCGACCTGGGGCACCGAGCACATCGCCGAGTTCCTCTCCACGCAGCGCGACCTCTACGCCTACCTGCACGACCAGACGCTGCGACTCCTCAACCAGGGCCACACGGGCACCGAGATCGCCGAGATGATCGAGCTGCCGCCGGCCATCGAGGCGGCCTGGAACACGCACGGCTACTACGGCTCGGTGAGCCACAACGTGAAGGCGATCTACCAGCGGTACATGGGCTGGTACGACGGCAACCCGTCACACCTGTGGCAGCACACGCCGGTCGAGGCGGGCACGCGGTACGTCGAGTTCATGGGCGGCGCCGACGCGGTCGTCGAGAAGGCGAGAGGTTCCTTCGAGGCCGGCGACCTGCGGTGGGCGGCCCAGGTGCTCGACCACGTCGTGTTCGCGCAGCCCGATCACGAGGGTGCGAAGGCGCTGCTCTCCGAGGTGCTCGAGCAGCTCGGCTTCGGCAGCGAGAACGGCACGTGGCGGGCGGCATTCCTGTCGGGTTCGATGGAGCTCCGGGGGGCAGCGTTCGGCACGCCCACGAATCCCGCGGCCGCCGACCTCCTCGCCCAGCTCACGCCGCAGCTCTTCTTCGACGCGATCGCGGTGCAGGTCGACGGACCGAAGGCGTGGGACCTCGACCTCGCGACGCGGTGGACCTTCCCCGACCACGACGGCGAGACCTACCGGGTGACGTTGCGGAACGGCGTGCTCACCGCCGCCCGCGACGGCAAGGGCGACGTCTCGCTCACGGTGACCGTGCCGAAGTCGGCCCTCGGCGGCCTGGCAACGGGAGACGTGCAGGCGGCGATGGCCGGCGGCCTCGTGCTCGACGGCGACGCGAGCGTGCTGCAGTCGGTGCTGGGCGTGCTCGACCCGGGCGACCCGGGCTTCAACATCGTCACCCCCTGACGCGCTCGGCCCGGGCTGATCCGACGGATGCCGCGGCCGCGCGCCGCGGCATCCGTCCGCCTGCTCAGAGCAGGATGTCGTCGGCGCTCGTGAGCTCGCGCGATGCCGGCACGCCCCGCGGCAGGTTCTCGGCGGCGACGAGGTCGGGCATGGTCAGCCCGGTGAGCTCCGCGATGTCCGCGACGCGCACCTGGAACGTGCGGAACGGCCCGAGCGGCGGCGGCGCGCCGAGCTCCCGCGGCAGGAGGTCGACGTCGACGAGCGGCGACTGGTCGACGAGGAATCCGGTCGTCGCGAGCGCCTCGCCCGTGCTCCACGCGGCGACCTTCCAGAACCGCAGCGGGATGCGGATCCCCCGGTACGGCGGATCGTCGGCGGCGAGCACCGGCCCGGTGAACACGCTGAGCTTCAGCTGATGCGCCCGCGCGTGCTCGAGCACGTGGTCCTCGAGGCCGACCCAGAGCTCGTGGCCCTGGTTGAAGTCGGACGCCTGCGGAGCGGCGTTGGTGAAGTGGAAGGTGGCGTCGTTCGCGCGTGCGGCGACCTCGGGCTCGCCCCAGACGGGGTCGTTGCGCCGCACGAGGTGCCCCCGGTCGAGGTCGTTGTCGGCGTAGACCTCGGGGCCGGCCTGCAACTCCTCGGGGATCCGCTGGTCGAACACCCAGCGGTCGCCGCGAGGCACCTTCGTAAGGTGCGCGCCGTCGATGTTCACCGCAGTCACCGCCGCGAGCCGCCGCGTCGTGTCGAGCACCACGGTGAAGTGCTCGTAGGCGAGCTCGACGGATGCCGCGGCCTGCACGTCGCCGAGGCGAGGGATGTCCGCCGGCACGCCCAGGAACGCCGGGTCGAAGCCGGCAGCCTCCGTGACCGCGGAGTCGGCGGTCGGGTCATCGAGATGCATCAGGTCCTCCTCGTTCACCCTCCGTCCATGAGGGTTCCTCGTTCCCGGTGTACCCTCCCGGAGGGGAATCGGCATCAGGGATCGCCCGGAACGGCCTGCACGGGGAGAGGTAGGCGAAGGCAGATTCGTGCGCCACAATGCACCCCACCGCACGCATCGTGCGTGCGAACGCGTGAACTTGCGCGATTTTGCGAATGGACTGCCCGGTGTGCAACGCTTTTCAGCGGCCTCATCGCGCCGATTCTCCGAGAGGAACCCCTCCCCATGACTGCAGACCTGCCCGAGGCGCGCATGCACGCGACCTCCGAGGAGACCACTCGCCTCGTCGACCTCGTGCTCGACTACTCCCGCCGGCGCATGCTCGCGACCGACACCCCGCTCGACAAGCCGATCTCCGCCTTCGAGCTCAACCGGCTCGCCGGCCGCACGATCGACGAGCGCGGCATCGGCGCGGCTCGCGCCCTGTCGCTGTTCGAGCACGTGCTCGCGCCGGCGTGCATCACCACCGATCACCCCGGCTACCTGTCGTTCATCCCCACCGCCCCGACGAAGGCCGCCATCGCGTTCGACCTCGTCGTGTCGGCGAGCGCCCTCTACGGCGGGTCGTGGCTCGAGGGCGCCGGCGCGGTGCACGCCGAGAACGAGGTGCTCGCGTGGCTCGCGAACGAGTTCGGGCTCCCGGCCACGGCGGGCGGCGTCTTCGTGCAGGGCGGCACCCTCGGCAACCTCTCGGCGCTCGTCGCGGCCCGCGAGCACGCGCGCCTCGCGGTGCACGACGCCGGTGCGGAGATGCCCCCGCGGTGGAAGGTCGTGTGCAGCGCCGAGGCGCACTCCTCCATCGCATCCGCTGCTCGCGTCATGGACGTCGACGTCGTGCCCGTGCGCCCGGGCGACGACGGGATGCTGCGGGGCGACGCCGTGCGTGCCGCGCTCGAGGAGCACGGGGCATCCGTCTTCGCCGTGGTCGCCACCGCCGGCTCGACCAACTTCGGCATCGTCGACGACGTTGCGTCGATCGCCGCGCTCAAGCGGGACTTCGACTTCTGGCTGCACGTCGACGGCGCCTACGGGCTCGCCGCCATGCTGTCGCCGCTGGCGCGGCACCGGTTTGCGGGCGTCGAGCACGCCGACTCGGTGATCGTCGACCCGCACAAGTGGCTCTTCGCCCCGTTCGACGCGTGTGCGCTCATCTACCGCGACCCCGAGACGGGCCGCCGGGCGCACACCCAGCACGCCGAGTACCTCGACACCCTCACCGAGACGAGCGAGTGGAGCCCGTCCGACTACGCGGCGCACCTCACCCGTCGGGCCCGCGGCCTGCCGCTGTGGTTCTCGCTCGCCACGCACGGCGGCGGCGCCTACCGCGACGCGATCTCGAGCTCGATCCAGCTGGCCCAGGACATCGCCCGTGAGATCACGTCGCGCGACGGGCTGCGCCTGGTGCGCGATCCGCAGTTGTCCGTCGTGGTCTTCGAGCGCGAGGGCTGGTCGAAGGCCGACTACGACGCCTGGTCTGCCCGCCTCCTCGACGAGCAGCGCGCCTTCGTCACGCCGAGCTCGCACGGCGGCCGGCCGAACACGCGCTTCGCGATCGTGAACCCGACGACGACGTTCGAGCGGCTCGTGGAGATCCTCGATTCGATGGCCTGAGCCGGGGCCGCCGGGGCGGCCGCGTGTGCCCGGCATGCCGCGCGTTCTCTGACGCTTGCCGGGCGCGCGGC
>NZ_WJSP02000810.1 GCF_009720255.1 Agromyces humi
GCCTCGATGGGGTCGAGAGGTGATCTAGATGCGTGTTGGAGGCGAGCACCCGCGCCCCGGTCGCGCGGTCGGAGAACTCGGCCTCCACGACGAGGTGGTGGCGTTCGCCGACCGGATCGGCGCCGCCGGACCGCCGGCTGGCCGCCGAGAGCATGTCGAGCTATCTCATCGAGGAGCTCGACGCGGCGGGCGTGGGCCTGATCACGCACACGAAGGTCGTCGACGCGGGCGCCGCCGACGATCCCGGCCGGCTCGACCACGTCGTGCTCGAGCGCACCGACACGGGCGAGCGGATGCCGCAGCGCGCCGATGCGGTCTTCATCACGATCGGCGCCCGGCCGCACACCGAGTGGCTGCCGCCCGAGGTGCTCCGCGACCAGTGGGGTTCCGTCATCACCGGAGCAGAGGTCGCCGAGGAGGGCGGGCCCGGCGCGTGGCTCGGCGACGGCGGCCACGGGCCGACGCCGTTGGAGTCCTCCGTGCCGGGCCTCTATGCCGTGGGC
>NZ_WJSP02000811.1 GCF_009720255.1 Agromyces humi
CCCGGCACTGGCCGCCGATGCGATGACGAGCAGCAGCAACAAGCCCGAGCTCGGCCGCTTCGGCTTTGACGAGGCGGGCATGGACAAGTCGGTGAAGGCCGGCGACGATTTCATGGCCTTCACCAGCGGCACCTACCTCAAGAATCTGGAAATCCCGGCCGACCGTTCCAATTATGGCATGTTCACCCGGCTGCGCGACCTGAGCCAGGATCGCACCCGCCAGATCATCGAAGATGCCGCGAAGCAACCGGCGGCACCGGGCAGCAACGCCCAGAAGGTCGGCGATTTCTACGCCAGCTTCATGGATGAAGCCGCCATCGAGGCGAAGGGGATCAGTCCGATCAAACCGCGCCTCGATGCCATTGCCGCGCTGTCCGACAAGGCGGCGCTGGCCCGGATGCTGGGCGAGTCCGCCCGGGACGGCCTCGATGGCCCGATCAATGTGCAGGTGCTGCAGGATCTCAAAACGCCGGACGTGATCGCGGCTTATGTCGGCCAGGGC
>NZ_WJSP02000812.1 GCF_009720255.1 Agromyces humi
CACGTTCCAGACGCTCGGCGTCATGCTCGCCGGCGCGATCCTCGGTGCGCGCAAGGGGTTCCTGTCGGTGCTGCTCCTGCTCGCGCTCGTCGCGGCCGGCCTGCCCCTGCTCTCGGGCGGCCGCGGCGGACTCGGCGTGTTCGTCGGGCCGTCGGTGGGCTACCTGATCGGCTGGCTCCTCGGCGTCGTCGTCATCGGCTGGTGCACCGCCCGCCTGCTCCCCCGCTACCGGGTGCTGCCCGCACTGGCCGCGACGGCGCTCGGCGGCATCGTGGCCGTCTACCTCGTGGGCGTGCCGGTGTTCGCGGCGATCACGGGCACCCCGATCGACGTCGCCGTCCTCGGGTCGCTCGTGTTCCTCCCCGGCGACCTCGTGAAGGTCGTCGTGACGGTGCTCGTCGCAAAGGGCGTGCACCGCGCATGGCCGGGCCTCATCGCGCCGCAGCCGTGGCCGTGGCAGCGCACCGCGGCGGTCGACACCGCAGCATGAGCGGCTGGCTG
>NZ_WJSP02000082.1 GCF_009720255.1 Agromyces humi
GACCTTGATGGTCTCGACGCCGGCACCGAGCAGCTTGTCGATGAGCACGTCGCCCACGTCCTCGCCGGCCTCGGCCACGACCTCGCCCTAGGCGTTCACCGCGTCGGCGGCGAGGCTGCGGGCGTAGTCGCCGATCCGGCTGAAGGCGGGCAGGTAGTGGCTGCGCTCGAACACGTTGACCGAGTCGATCTGCAGGAGCGCGAGCCGGTCGATGACCCCGGCCACCTGGCGCATGCCGGGTGCCGCCGGCGAGGGGCGACCGAAGCCCTGGGCCGCGAGGGCGATGCGGCGGGCGAGCGCGGGGGAGACGGTGTCGACCATGGTGCACCGACCCTATACGCGACCGCCGACAACGGGCGCAAGCATGCCGATCGGCGCATGCGGCCCGCCTAGACTGGAGCGATGACGGAGTCGCAGGGGAAGGCTCGGGGCGGGTTCATCGGCAGGCGCCAGGCCGCCGGGGGCGAGACGCCGCCGCCGACGCGCCGGGACGCCTCCGAATCGGTGCCCTTCGGCATGCGCCTCGCCGCGGCGTGGTCGTGGCGCCTCCTCCTCGTCGGCGGCGTCCTGGCCGGCGTCATCTTCCTCATCATCCAGCTGCGGCTGATCGTCATCCCGCTGCTCGTGGCGGTGCTCCTCGGGGCGCTGCTCGTGCCGTTCTCGAAGTTCCTCCAGCGCCACCGATGGCCGAAGTGGCTCGCCGTCACCGTGGCGATGCTGACCGCCCTCGTCATCGTCGGCGGACTGCTCGCCGTCGGCATCACGTTCATCGCACGGGGCGCCGACGACCTCGCCGCGCAGTCGATCGTGGCGTGGGACGACTTCCGCGACTGGCTGCTGCAGGGCCCCTTCCACATCACCGAGCAGCAGCTGAACGACTGGATGTCGCAGATCGCCTCGTCCGTGCAGGAGGACAGCGGCATCCTCGTGAGCGGCGCCCTCTCACTCGGCTCGACGCTCGGGCACTTCCTCGCGGGCATGCTGCTCACGCTCTTCGCCACGCTCTTCATCCTCATCGACGGGCGCGGCATCTGGCGCTGGATCGTGGGCGTCTTCCCGCGGCGGGCACGGGCGGCCGTCGACGGCGCCGGGCTCGCGGGGTGGAACACGCTGCAGAACTTCGTGAAGGTGCAGATCCTCGTCGCGACCATCGACGCGATCGGCATCGGCCTCGGCGCGTTCTTCCTCGGAGTGCCGCTGGCGGTCCCGATCGCCATCCTCGTGTTCCTCGGCTCGTTCATCCCCATCGTCGGCGCGGTGGTGACCGGCGCCCTCGCCGTCTTCGTCGCCCTCGTCTACAACGGGCCGGTGATCGCGCTCATCATGCTCGGCATCGTGCTGCTCGTGCAGCAGGTCGAGGGCCACGTGCTGCAGCCGCTCATCATGGGCACGGCCGTGAAGGTGCATCCGCTCGGCGTCGTCGTCGCGGTGGCCACCGGATCGCTCCTCGCCGGCATCCCGGGTGCGCTGTTCGCGGTGCCCGTCGCCGCGGTGCTCAACGTCATGATCAACTACGTGTCATCCGGGACCTGGAAGGGCGATGCCGCCCCACCGGCCGACGAGGTGCGGTCCCCGCTCTGGCGCACGGTGCCGCAGCGACCGGGCTACCAGCGAGGAGAATGAACACGTGATCACCACCATCCCGGGGCCGAGCCTCGCCCAGTTCGAGGACGCGCGCGAGATCGTGGCGCGCGTGGCGCGGCGTACGCCGATGGAGACCTCCCGGTTCCTCGCCGACCGGCTCGGCGTGCCGGTGTACCTGAAGTGCGAGAACCTCCAGCGCACCGGGTCCTACAAGCTGCGCGGCGCCTACCACCGCATCGCCGCGCTGAGCGCGGAGGAGCGCGCGCGGGGGGTCGTCGCCGCCTCCGCCGGGAATCACGCGCAGGGCGTCGCCTACGCCGCGCGCGAGCTCGGCATCCGCGCCACGATCTTCATGCCCGTCGGCGTGGCCCTGCCCAAGCTGGACGCGACCCGTCAGTACGGCGCCGACGTCGTGCTGCAGGGCGACTCGATCGGCGAGACGCTCGAGGCGGCCACCGCCTTCGCCGAAGAGACGGGCGCCGTGGTGATCCCGCCGTTCGACCACCCCGACGTGATCGCGGGGCAGGGCACGCTCGGCCTCGAGATCCTCGAACAGGCTCCGGATGCCACGACCATCGTCGTTCCGATCGGCGGCGGCGGGCTCGCGGCCGGCATCGCGAGCGCGGCGAAGCAGCAGGCCGAGCGGGAGGGCCGCACCATCCGCATCGTCGGGGTGCAGGCGGAGAACGCCGCGCCCTACGTCGCGTCCCTGGCCGCGGGGCAACCTCGGCAGGTGCCGGTCGTGCCGACGATCGCCGACGGCATCGCGGTGTACCGACCGGGCGAACTCAACTTCGCGATCATCCGGGAGGCGATCGACGAGGTCGTCACCGTCTCGGAGGACGACATCGCCCGGGCGCTCCTCGTGCTCCTCGAGCGGGCCAAGCTCGTCGTCGAGCCGGCGGGCGCCGTCGCGGTCGCGGCGATGATGACGGGCGCGGTGCCCACCGACGGGCCCATCGTGGCCGTGCTCTCGGGCGGCAACATCGATCCACTGCTCATGCAGCGCGTCGTGGCGCACGGGCTCAGCGCCTCCGACCGCTACCTGACCATCAGCGTCGGGTTGCCCGACCGCCCGGGCCAGCTGGCCCGCGTCGCCGAGCTGCTCGCCGAGGCGAACGCCAACGTCATCGAGGTGCTCCACACCCGCCACGGCTCGGGATTGCAGATCTCCGAGGTCGAGCTCCGGCTCTCGGTCGAGACGCGCGGACCCGAGCACCGCGAGCACGTCGTCGAGGTGCTGCGCCGCGCGGGCTACGAGCCCCGCGTCGAGACCGACTGACCCTCGTGACCGCTTCGGGCGGATGTCCCGACGGCGACGGCCCCTGCGCACTGCGCAGGGGCCGTCGGAGCGTTCGGGCGGACCGCCGCGTGGTTACTGGCCGCCCCAGGTCTCGACGCCGGTGACCTCGACCGCGATCTCGCGCCCGTTCGGCGCGGTGTACGTGGTGCGGTCGCCGACCTTCAGGCCGATGATGGCAGCGCCGAGAGGCGACTGCTCGCTGAAGACGTCGAGCTCGGAGTCGCCGGCGATCTCGCGGCTGCCGATCAGGAAGGTCTCCTCGTCGCCCGCGATGACCGCCGTGATGACGGTGCCGGGCTCGACGACGCCCGAGGACTGGGGCGCTTCGCCGACCTGTGCGGTGCGGAGGAGCTCCTTCAGCTGCCGGATGCGCGCCTCCTGCTTGCCCTGCTCGTCCTTGGCGGCGTGGTAGCCGCCGTTCTCCTTGAGGTCGCCCTCTTCACGCGCCGCCTCGATGCGCTTGGCGATCTCCTCGCGACCATGCGTCGAGAGCTCCTCGAGCTCGGCCGCGAGTCGGTCGAAGGCCTCCTGCGTGAGCCAGGTGACGGTGGCGTCCTGCGCCATGGTGCACTCCTGAGATAGACGTGTCGCCCCGGCTTCTGCCGGGGCGAATGCCCCATATTAGGTGAGCCAGCAGCGCGAAATCAAACCCGTGTTCGCTTCGCGCGCAACGCGTACGGTGTCGGTGAACGTGCGCAGGTGGCGGTCGGATGCGGGGATCTCGACGACCTTCCAGCCGACCACGGTGAAGTCCTCGTCGTAGGCCTGCACGATGCAGGCCGTCTCATTGCCGGGCGGCACCGAGAGCGTCCAGCTGACCTCGACGGCGCGTTCGTCGTTGAGCAGCCGATGACCGGTGTCGATGGCCTCGACGGAGGGCTTCTGGCCGTCGAGCCCGGCCCACACGACCCAGGCGATGAGCACGACCGCGAAGGCGACGGCCCCGCCGATCAGGAGCAGCCGGTCGCGGGTGCGATTGGTGCGGGTGCGACCGTAGCGTGCGGCGAGCGTGTCGGACTGCTGCTCGGCCACGGCCACGGCTCCTTCCCACGTCGATCGTCTAGGCTTGGCATCCAGCCTAGCCCGCCCCGCGAAGCCGAAATCCGCTCTGAAAGTGAGTCCGATGCTCGTCGTGCCCGCCTGCCCCTTCGACGGAGCGCGCTCGTGATCGCCGCGGCCGCGCGCCTCGCCGTCAACGCCGCCGACGAGGAGTTCGACCCGAACACCGTGACGCCCGGCATCTGGGGTTTCGTGCTCACGTTCCTGGTCATGGTCGTCGTGGTGCTGCTCGTGCTCGACATGGTGCGGCGCATCCGCCGGGTGAACTACCGCGCCGAGGTGCGCGAGCAGCTCGAGGCCGAGCGTCGTGAGGCGGAGCTCCACGAGCTCGAGGACGGCTACGCCGGGCCCGATGCCCCGGAGCCCCCGATCGCGAAGGCGCCGCCGTCCGACGACGACGAGGTCGGCCCTGGGGCGTCCGGCGACGACGACCGCCCGCCCGCCCGCTGACGAGCCCCGAGCTGGATCAGCCCACGTGGTAGACGGGGTTCATCGCGATGATGAGCGTGGCCGTCCAGTGGCACATGAACGCCAGCACGGTGCAGGCGTGGAAGATCTCGTGGAACCCGAACCGCCCGGGCCACGGGTTCGGCTTCTTCAGGCCGTAGACGATCGCCCCGGCCGTGTAGAGCAGGCCTCCCACGATCACGAGGACCATCATGGCCACGCTCGCCGCGAGCAGGTCGCCCAGGTACATCACGGCGGCCCACCCCAGCAGCAGGTAGATGGGCACGTAGAGCCAGCGCGGCGCCGTGATCCAGAACACGCGGAACCCGATGCCGATCAGTGCGCCGGCCCACACGATGCCGAGGAGCAGCCAGCCCTTCTCGGGCGGCAGCGCGAGGATCGCCAGCGGGGTGTAGGTGCCCGCGATGAGCAGGAAGATGTTGGCGTGGTCGATGCGCTTCAGGATCAGCTTCGTGCGCGGCTTCCAGTCGAACCGGTGGTACAGCGCGGAGTTGCCGAAGAGCAGCATCGACGTGAGGGTGAAGACCACTGACGCCCACTTCGCCGGAGCGCCGTCGGCGAGCGCGATGAGCACCACGCCGGCGACGATCGTCACCGGGAAGGTGCCCGCGTGGATCCAGCCCCGCCAGGTGGGCTTCACGTCGGAAGGATGCGCGAGGGCGTCGTCGAGCACCGGGATGTTGGGGAGGTCGGGCCCGTGCTCGTCGCGGCTGACCGCGAGGTCCGACGTGTCGTCGGGCGCGACCGGACGGCTGAGCTCCTCCGCGAGGTCGGCGGACTCGTGTCGGCGCTTGGGGGTCATGCACACAGCGTAGGCCAACACCCGTCGCCGTCGGCTGTGAGTGGCCGCGACGGCGGAGCGGTAGCGTAGTGCCGTGCAGACCAGCGATCAGCCCCTCGGTCGCGGCATCCTCTATCGGCTCTACGGGAACCGCCTCCGGCGGGGACTCGAGCCTGCCGCGCTGCCGCGGCACGTCGCGATGATCATCGACGGGAATCGTCGGTGGGCGCGCCAGCTCGGGTACGACAGTGCCGCGCACGGCCACCGCGCAGGCGCCGCGAAGATGCGCGAGTTCCTGGAGTGGTGCGACGACCTCGGCATCTCGGTCGTCACGCTCTACCTGCTCTCGAGCGACAATCTCGGCAACCGTCCCAGCGCCGAGCTCGCCGACCTCATCGAGATCATCGCCGAGCTCGCCGAGGAGCTCTCGCACTATCGCGACTGGCGGGTCCAGCACGTGGGGTCGGATGCCGGGCTGCCCGAGCCGCTCGTCGCCGCCCTCGACGCGGCGGAGCACCGCACGGCCGGCAAGCGGGGCCTGCACGTGAACCTCGCCGTCGGGTACGGCGGACGCAAGGAGATCACCGACGCGATGCGCTCGATCGTCGCGGCGCACCACGCCGAGGGACGGAGCCTGGAGGACCTCGCCGAGCGGCTCACGCCCGACCTGATCGGCGAGCACCTCTACACGGGCGGCCAGCCCGACCCCGACCTGGTGATCCGCACGTCGGGCGAGCAGCGCCTGAGCGACTTCATGCTGTGGCAGGCGGCGCACAGCGAGTTCTACTTCGTCGAGGCCCTCGGACCCGACCTCCGCCAGGTCGATTTCCTGCGCGCGCTGCGCGACTATGCGAAGCGCCACCGCAGGTTCGGCGGCTGAGACCGCTCCCGCGACGCGCGGGTCTGTCATGATATGGCTCGGAGAAGGGGGCGTACGTGACCATCGACGCATTCATCGCCGGGTTCACCGATGAGCCCGGCTATCTCGACTACGGACGGTTCGGGCCGCTCGCGACCGCTGCCGCCGAGGAGTCCTTCGCGCTCACCCAGGTGCTCCAGCGTGCACGACACGGCAGCGTCGACGTGTTCGCCGAGCAGGACCCGCGGGTGCGCGCCGCGGCATCCAGGCTCCTCGGCTTCCCCGCGGACGCGATCGTGTTCCAGCCGAACACCTCGCAGGGGCTCATGCACGCCATGTTCGGCCTCACGGGCAGCGTGCTGCTCTCGCCCGACGAGTTCCCGAGCGTGCCGATCGCGGCCGTCCGGGCGCAGGAGGCGTTGCACGCCGTGCAGCCCGTCTGGCTCGAGACCGACCACGGCAAGGTGACCCCCGGCCAGATCCGCGAGCAGCTGGAATCGAACGTCGCCGCCGTGGCCGTGAGCCTCGTCGATTCCCGCACGGGCTACCTCTGCGACATCGAGGGCATCAGGCAGGTGATCGGCGACCGGTTGCTGATCGTCGACGCCATCCAGGGCTTCGGCGTCGTGGACGCGCCGTGGGAGGCGGCCGACGTCGTGGTGACCGGGGGCCAGAAGTGGTGCCGCGCCGGGTGGGGCACGGGGCTCATGGCGCTGTCGCCGCGGGCACTCGAACGACTCACCCCGGTGTTCTCGGGCTTCACCGGCACCGAGGAGGCGGAGCCGTGGGGCCACGTGCCGCCACCGGCTCCCGGTGCGCGCGCCTACCGCGTGTCCAATCCCGACCCCATCGCCGAGGCGCGCTTCGCGGCCGCGCTCGAGGACATCGCGGACGCGGGCGTCCCCGCGATCAACACCGCCGTCGCCGAGCGCGTGAGCCGGGTGATCGAGCTCGCTGACGAGTTCGCCGTCCCGGTGGTCAGCTCAAGAGACGAGCAGGAGCGCGCGGGCATCGTCGTGCTCGAGCCGCCCGCCGGGCAGGTCACCTACCTCACCGCGTCGATGCACAACCACGGCGTCACGGCGACCACCCGGCAGGGCCAGGTGCGCCTGAGCGTGCACGCAGCCACCAGCGAGGAGACCCTCGACATGCTGCGCGGCGCGTTCGTGTCGTACGGCACGGCCGCGTCGTACTGAGACGGGGCAGAACACGCCGGCGCTGGGCATCCGGCGTGGCGCCCGGCCCCGCCGCGGCATCCGCCCGTCGGGATGTGAACACGGTGTGAACTGTTCGCGTGTCGGACCCGCCGGTGTCGGACGCCGGACGTACGCTCAACCCATCGGGCAAGGTGTCCGATCGAGTCGGCTCGTGAACCGCTCGTAGGAGGATCGCCGGCCGGCGCGAGAGCCGAGCGGAACGCTCGGGGCAGGAGCGGTCGTGGCCTCACTCGAAACCTCCAAGTCCGACGGTCGGTCGTCGAATCGCAAGATGCGACCGGATGCCTCGGCGCCCACGGGCGCCGCGCAGTCCGAGCGGACGTACGTGCTCGACACCTCGGTGCTCCTGTCGGACCCCCGGGCGCTGTTCCGGTTCGCCGAGCACGCGGTGGTCCTTCCCGTCGTCGTCATCACGGAACTCGAAGCCAAGCGCAACGACCCCGAGATCGGGTACTTCGCGCGCCAGTCGCTGCGCATCCTCGACGAGTTGCGCGTCGAGCACGAGCGACTCGACTTCCCGATCCCGGTGGGCGACGGCGGCTCGCTGCGCGTCGAGCTCAACCACTCGAGCCCGTCGGTGCTGCCGAGCGGCCTGCAGCTCGGCGACAACGACTCCCGCATCCTCGCCTGCGCCGCGAACCTCGCGAACGACGGCGTCGCCGTGACCGTGGTCTCGAAAGACCTGCCGCTCCGCGTGAAGGCCGCATCGATCGGCCTCGACGCCCAGGAGTACCGCGCCGAACTCGCCCTCGACTCCGGCTGGACGGGTATGGCCGAGCTGTCGCTCGGCTCCAACGACATGGCGAAGCTCTACGAGCACGAGCGCATGACCACCGACGAGGTGCAGGACATGCCGGTGAACACGGGCCTCGTGATCCACTCCGAGCGCGGCTCCGCGCTCGGGCGCGTCGTCGGCGAGCGCGAGGTGAGGCTCGTGCGCGGCGACCGCGACGTCTTCGGCGTGCACGGTCGCTCGGCGGAACAGCGCCTCGCCATCGACCTGCTCCTCGATCCCGAGGTCGGCATCCTCTCGCTCGGGGGTCGCGCGGGCACCGGCAAGTCGGCTCTCGCGCTCTGCGCGGGGCTCGAGATGGTGCTCGAACGCCAGCAGCACAAGAAGATCATGGTGTTCCGGCCGCTGTACGCGGTCGGCGGCCAGGAGCTCGGCTACCTGCCCGGCGACCAGGGGGAGAAGATGAACCCCTGGGGTCAGGCGGTCTTCGACACGCTCGGCTCGGTCGTCTCCGACAACGTGCTCGACGAGGTCGTCGAACGCGGCATCCTCGAGGTGCTGCCGCTGACGCACATCCGCGGCCGCTCGCTGCACGACGCGTTCGTGATCGTCGACGAGGCGCAGTCGCTCGAGCGCAACGTGCTGCTCACCGTCCTCTCGCGCATCGGCCAGAACTCGAGGGTGGTGCTGACCCACGACGTCGCGCAGCGCGACAACCTCAGGGTGGGCCGCCACGACGGCGTCGCGAGCGTGATCGAGACGCTGAAGGGGCATCCGCTGTTCGCCCACATCACGCTCACCCGCTCGGAGCGCTCCGCCATCGCGGCGCTCGTGTCGGAGATGCTCGATGGGGCGGAACTGACGTAGGCGCCGTGCCCGACGCCCCGGCCGCTCGGGCGGAGGGGATCGGCGCAGGCGGAGGAGGGACGGCCGGGTTCCGTCCTCCTCCGGGGCCGATTCCCTCCCTCGGGAGGCAACTCGGCGGTGACCACTCGCGAGGGTCAGCACCGCCCGACCGCGCAAGGGGGTTCCGCCGTCGAGGAGAGCTCGCTTGGCTCGGAGCATGAGGGTGCCGCGGATCCGCTCGGAGGCGCTGAACGGCGCGACCTATGATCCCGCGCGGCGGCTGCTCATGGTGGAGTTCGAGTCGGGCTCGGTCTACGAGTACCTCGACGTGGAGCCAGAGCTGTTCGCCGAGCTCGAGGCGGCGCAGCCGCACCCATGGCGGGTGGTCGGCGCCCGAGTGAAGGAGCACGACTACCGCCGGGTGCGCTGACGGGCGACGCGACGCGGAACGCCCGCCACGAGGGCGGGCGTTCCGGTGGATCAGCGGTGCGACGGGTCGGGCCGCCGGTCGGTCGGCCCCGCCGTCCGACAGCCCGCGGGCGGTCAGGCCTGCGGCGGGCGAGTCATCGACAGCAGGTCGAGTGCGGCGTCGAGCTGCTGCTCGGTGAGCTCGCCCCGCTCGACGTAGCCGAGGTCGATCACGGCCTCGCGCACCGTGATGCCCTTGGCCACGGAGTGCTTCGCGATCTTCGCGGCGGCCTCGTAGCCGATGAGCTTGTTGAGCGGCGTGACGATCGAGGGCGACATGCCGGCGAGGGCGGTGGCGCGCTCGACGTTGGCCTCGAGGCCGTCGATCGTCTTGTCGGCCAGCACCCGCACCGAGTTGGCGAGCAGGCGGATCGACTCGAGCAGCGCGGTGCCCATCACGGGGATCTGCACGTTGAGCTCGAACGCACCGGATGCCCCCGCCCACGCGACCGTGGCGTCGTTGCCGATGACCCGGGCGGCCACCATGAGCACAGCCTCGGGCACGACGGGGTTGACCTTGCCGGGCATGATCGACGAGCCGGGCTGCAGATCGGGGATCGACAGCTCGCCGAGCCCGGTGTTCGGGCCGGAGCCCATCCAGCGCAGGTCGTTCGCGATCTTCGTGAGGCCCACGGCGATGGTGCGCAGTGCTCCGGATGCCTCGACGAGGCCGTCGCGGTTGGCCTGCGCCTCGAAGTGGTCGACGGCCTCGGTGATCGGCAGCTCGGTCTCCTGCTGCAGGAGCTCGATCACGAGCTGCGGGAAGCCGGCCGGCGTGTTGATGCCCGTGCCGACGGCGGTGCCGCCGAGCGGGACCTCGGCGACGCGGGGGAGGGCGGAGCGCACGCGCTCGATGCCGAGGCGCACCTGGCGGGCGTAGCCGCCGAACTCCTGGCCGAGCGTGACGGGCGTCGCGTCCATGAGGTGGGTGCGGCCGGCCTTGACGACGCCGGCCCACTGCTCGGCCTTCGCCTCGAGGGCCACCGCGAGGTGGTCGAGCGCGGGGATGAGGTCGTCGATGAGCGCGGCGGTCACGGCGATGTGCACCGAGGTGGGGAAGACGTCGTTCGACGACTGCGACGCGTTGACATGGTCGTTCGGGTGCACCGGCGAACCGAGCTTCTGCGTGGCGAGGGTCGCGAGCACCTCGTTCATGTTCATGTTCGACGAGGTGCCGGAGCCGGTCTGGTAGACGTCGACCGGGAAGTGCGTCGCGATGTCGTGCTCGCCCGCGATGACCTCGTCGGCGGCCTGTTCGATGGCCTGCGCGATGGCGGGGTCGAGCACGCCGAGGCGGGCGTTCGCCTGCGCCGCGGCCTTCTTGATGCGCGCGAGCGCCTGCACCTGCTGGACCTCGAGGCCGGAGCCCGAGATGGGGAAGTTCTCGACGGCGCGTTGCGTCTGCGCACGATAGAGCGCTGACGCGGGAACCCGCACCTCGCCCATCGTGTCGTGCTCGATGCGGTAGTCGGCGGCGTTGTCCACCACGGTGTGATCCCCTTCGGTTGCGTGCCGGGGCTCGGTTCGCGAGCCCGGGCCGGCGAGTGCCGCGAGAGCGGCGGTCAGATGCGTCCGACGACGATGTCGGTCTCGGCGCGACCCTCGACCAGGCGGTAGTTCGCGCCGACGATAGCCAGCGTACCCGCTGCGATCGCGTCGCTGATCATCTCGGAGCTCTCGAGGAGCTCGGCCACCGTGTCGCGCAGGTGCTCCCGCCCGACGTAGCTCGCGTCGACGTCGGAGGCCGAGATCGGTGCTCCGGCCTCGGCACCGGCGACACGACGCACGGCGGGGACGATGCGGTCGACGAGGGTCGCGATGTGCGCGGGCAGCGGCGGTGCGTCGTCGCCCTGCGAGTCGATGGCTGCGCGAACCGCGCCGCATTCGTCGTGCCCGAGCACGAGGATGAGCGGCACGCCGAGCACGCCGACCGCGTACTCGAGCGACCCGAGCACCGAGTCGGAGATCACCTGTCCGGCGTTGCGCACGACGAACGCGTCGCCGAGGCCGACATCGAAGATGATCTCGGCGGAGAGGCGGGAGTCGCTGCATCCGAAGATCGCGACCAGCGGACGCTGGCTGTGAGCGAGCGAGGTGCGGTGATCGACGTCCTGGCGGGGGTGCTGCGGCTCGCCGGCGATGAAGCGCTCGTTGCCGCGGCGGAGTTCACGCCAGGTGTCGGCAGGGGTCGTGGGGCGTTCCGTCGTCGGCTGCTCGCTCATGGCGGCTCCTCTCAGCGCTGGGCGTCGATGGCGGGAACGAGCGCGGTCGCGATCGTCTCGAACTCCTCGGGCGTGGCGGTGCCGAGCAGCACGAAGGTGCTGTCGCCGGCCTCGGTGGTGAGGCCGTACCGGGCGTTGCCCACGTCGTCGCCGGTCTGGCGGTTGTCGTACACGGTCCACTCGACGCCGTCGACGGTGACGGTGCTCGTGGCGATGGTGCGGGCGAGCAGCTCGGCGACCCAGGTGGGGTTCGCCTCGAGCCCCTGGTACATGCCGACGTACTCGTCGCTCGGCGTGAGGTAGCCCGCGTACCACGCGGTCACCCCGTCGACGGAGGACTTGCGGAGCTCGGCGGCGTTGGCTCGCCATCCCTCGGGCAGGTCGGGAACGGCGAGCGGCACGTCGGTCACGACCTGCGCCTGCTCGGCGACGGCGGCGACGTCGATGTCGCGCTCCATCGGGGTGTCGCTGCGCGGCACCAGCAGCACGATGACGAGCACCACGAGCAGGCTTGCGGCGAGCGCGAGCACGAGGTTCTTGAGCGTCTGCCGCTGCCGGTGCTTGCGGGAGTTCTCGGCCTTGCGGGCCGCCGTCTCTTCGGGCGTCTCGGGCCGGCCGAGTTCGGCGACGACGCGTGGCGGCTTCGGTGCCGCCATCAGCGAGCGCTGCCGTCGTCGGATGCCGCGGGCGCACCGC
>NZ_WJSP02000083.1 GCF_009720255.1 Agromyces humi
CGGCTTGGTGATGCGGCGGGTGAGGGTGGGGACAGCGGCGGTCATGGGTCAGGCTCCGATCAGGTTGGGGAGGATGGGGACGACGCGGGCTGCGACGTCGGGGTTGTGGGCTCCGGGGTGGGAGTCGGTGGTGATGATCTCCGAGTAGTGCTCGTTGAGTGCTGCGGCGTTGCCGCTGAAGATGCCGTGGCTGACGTAGAGGCCGAGGCGGTCACGGTGGAGGCCGGTGGCCTGGGCGAGCGCCGCAAAGGTGCCACCCCCATCACAGATGTCGTCGACCACGAGGTAGGTGCCGTCTTCAGGGAGCGGTTCGCAGGTGATGCCGAGGATCTTCCCGGTCTCGAAGTCGCGGTTCTTCTCGGCTCGGTAGAGCGGGAGGTGAAGGGCGGCTGCTGCTTCGGCGGCACGGGAGACGGCGCCCTTGTCGGGGGCGATGACGCCGGTGTAGCGGCCGGTTCCGAGGCTGCGGCTGGTGACGGCGTTCCGGATGGTGCGGGCGCTGCCGACGACGGTGAGGTTGTCGACGAGGGCGGGCATGATCTCGGAGTGGGCGTCGAAGGCGACGACCTTGTCGGCGCCGATCATGTTTATGAGGTCGGCGTAGTCCTTGGCACCGAACGGGGTGCCTCGGTCGGCGCGTGCGCCGGGGAGGTATGGGATGTAGAGGGTGAGCTCGCCGGTGTTGTCGAGTTGGCGAGCGGCTTCCACCCACATGCGTGCGGTGAGGAGTTCGTTGGCGTCGGCTCCGCGGATGATCGCGTAGGTCTGGACCTCGTCGACGGGCGGGTGGCCCTTGAGGTGGCACTCACCGCCGGGGAACTTGAACGACTGCAGGGTCGAGCGGATGTGGTATCCGTGCGACTTCGCGTGGAAGGTGATCACCGTGTCTAATCTCCTGACTTGTCATCCGGTTGATGACAAGTACAACATGCGCGGGAACCTCCGGCATTCCCCTTTTGGTGATTCACACCCGAAGTGGGGACACACGAAACCGGCCCGCAGCACCACTGCCACGGGCCGGTTTCCTGCGTTGCCGCAGGTCAGATGAGGGAAAGCCGCACATCGGGGTCGGCGGCGGACCGGAACCCGATCACGTCCCCCCTCTCCCCTTCGATGAGGGCGACGACTCGTGCGCCGGCCAGGTCAGCCCATTCGGTGACGCCGGCGACGTCGAGCAGTTGCTTGATCGTGCCGACGCCGTCGACCCCGGACTTCACCGACCGGGTGCTGCTGCCGTCAGCGTCGACCGCCACCTCGAACTGCATGCGCCCGGACGTCGGGTGCAGCCCGAGCGTCGGACGGCGGAGCCGGGACGGCTTCTCGAGAACCGCCTGCCTCACTGCTGCTCTCCGACGATGCCGAGGCTCAACTGGACCTGCGTGTACAGCGCCGGGTGCTCACCGCCGTCAGCGTCGACGACCGGCGCCGCCGCACGGACCACGAACTGGTCGGGCGACATGTGGAAGAACGACAGCTGGTTCGCCTTCCGCTGCTCGGCGAGAGCGAGCACGGTGAGTCGGTTCGCTTCCTCGAGTGCACGGGTCTGACGTTCGATCGCCGATGTCTGCCGGTCGGTCGCTTCGGCGACTTCGAGGGTCGCCCACAGTTGTGCGGCTGCGCGCTGCGCCTCCGAGTCGCGGAACGAGTCCTTGTTCGAGAGCCGCGCCAGCGCCATCTCTCGAGGCGACCCGGACACGCTGATCGGGCCGGTGTGGATGCGGTCGTCGGACATGCCCTCCGGTCGTGGTTCGCGGGTGAAGGGTGCGGGCATTTCGAACGCCTCCTCGTCGATGTTGGCGAAGTCGTTGGGGATCTGGACCTCGGTGGTCACGCCGAACTCGGCGTCGAAGTCGTTCACTTGACACCTTCGAAGAAGCGGGCGTTGCCGGTCGTCGCGGTGGTGAGCCCGAATCGGCGGTTGGCGCGGCGGGCTTCCTTCATCTCCTTGCGGAGGCGAGCCGCTTCGTCGTCACCGTCCGGGTCGACGAATGCGAAGAGGATCAAGACTTCGGTGGCGAGAAGGGCGAGCAGCGGGATCGCGGACGAGAACGCCACGCCGATGATCGCCTGGTAGGTGGTGAGGTTGTCGTTCCAGAAATCGAGGGTGTGGGTGCCGTTCGCGATGACGGAGAACATGGTCGACACGATCAGGCCGACGCGCACGAGACGGACCGCCTTCTGGTTCACGACGGTGCGGGCTCGGAGCGCGGCGTTGATCGCGGTGTAGCCGATGATCGCCATGTCGAGGAACACGGCCGGCAGCCATCGGAGTTCGTTGTTCGGTGCCATCCATCCGCTCATCGCGACGATCGCGTTGAACGACCAGAGGATGGACGCGGCGAGGACGAGCACGACGATGACGAGGCATGACACGACGTACCACATCCGGTCGGTGTCCATCTGCTTGAACCGGCGTACCTGCTTCGGCGCCTTCGTCGGCGCGGGCAGATCGGCGGGCTCTGGAGCCTCGTTCTGGAAGTCGAACAGGCGGGTCTCGTCGAAGAGGGCTGTGTTCGGGTAGTCGGTCGTGGTCGGCGCCGGTAGCGCAAGTGTGTCAGTCATCTCAGTCTCCGTAGGTGGGCGGCCGACAAGACCATGCGCGGGTGCCCGCAATCCCAGCCGGTTCGAGGCGGTCCGCACAGGAACGGGTATGGAGACCTTCCAGGAGCCCCTCGAGTGGCCGTACCCGGTATCGGCTGAGTTCGACTGGGCCGAGCCGATCCACCCTGACCTGCAAGTCGTCCTCGCCGAGCTCGGCGACGACGACATGCGCGAGCGGGTTGCGTCGCACCCGTCGATCGTGCAGCGCGCCGCGCGCGAGCTGCTCATCCTCGGCCGTCCCGCACTGGTCAATCTCCTGCGCACGAACCCGGAAGTCCCTGACGTGTGGCTCGACGTGAAGCCTGAGAAGAGCGCCTGGGCCGCTGCACGGAAGTCCCGGCCGCGGAAGTCCCGGAAGGGGGCCACCCGTGCGTGACGCAACGCTCGTATGGGTCGGCGACGGCGCCACCGCTCCCCTGCTCACCATCTGCTGCGGCGCTGACCTCGACGACGGGCTGTGCTTCGAATGCGAGACCGTACCGCCACAACCGACGGAGTTCGGCTGCTCCTGCGGCCGCCGCGTCGTCACCGTCATCGACGGATGGATGGAGTGCCTCGGTTGCGGCGCCTGCTGGGAGACCGCGTCGGCAGCCGGTTCGGCGGCGACCGGTTGGGATCCCGCCCGCGCCAGCCATCTCTTCCGTGAAGGCGACGCGCCTTTTCACCCGCTGCCCGACACCCGGCCGACATGGGATGACCTGTTCGCGAAGCTGGCGGCTGACCTGTGACCGTGACGGTGGGCGTGGCGATCGCCCTGGTCGAAGGTGCGCTGAACGACGAGCTCGAGTTGGCTCTGTCGAAGGCGTTGGAGGTGTTCCCTGCAGCGGAGGTGGTGGAGTCGTGCTTCCTGTTCTCGGCAAACGTTGCGATGAACGCGGACGAGTCAGCCGCGTACGGCTCGAACCCTGCACCCGTCTCATTGACGTTGAACGCGATGGCGCGCGGCCAGGGGTGGACGCCGGCGCACCCCGACCCACGGTACGTCGACGCGGCCCGCTCATCGTTTCGGCAGGTCGGAAGGGCGGTCCTGGATCGCGTGTTCAGCCTCTCCACGGGACGGTCCGTGCCGTCGGGGACGATCCGGCTGTCGCTCGGCTGGCACAACGCTTCGGCGGCCGGGGCGGCATGGTTCGCGCTCGAGATGCTGTTGTCGCAGGCTGTGACCGTCAACCGGCCCGCAACGGAAGTGCTCGCAGAGTACCGTTCCTGGTTGACGCGCGAGCTCGGTGAGCCGCCGGGCACCTAGGGCGCATGAGTGACAACCGGTTCCGCACCAAGGCTGGATCGACCATCCTGAACGGCTCAGACCCCAAGCCGCAGACGGTCGCGGAGGTGTCCCTCTCCCCCGCGCATGACCTGCCCGTGAAGAAGACCCTCCAGACCGAGGCTCCGATCCGGCACCTGTCTATGCAGGGCGAGCAGCGTCGTGCGATCGCCTACGTGGAGGACGTGCAGAGCAACTACCTCGACGTCACCCCGGAGTATCAGCGACCTCCGACGTGGTCCATCGACCAGCGCCGGCTTCTCGTTAAGTCGTGGTTGATGGGGCTGCCGGTCCCGGCCGTCATCATCAACGTGCGACGGGACTGGCCGGGGATCACCGTGAACGATCCGTGGACGGCGCTCGTCGACGGGAAGCAGCGCGTGGAAACCGCGCTCGCATGGTTCGAAGGCGATCTCGCCGTACCGGCGTCATGGTTCGAGCCGGGCGACGTGGAGCAGACCGAAGAAACGGAAGACGGCTCATACGTCCGGTTCGCCGGGCTGGCGCTCCGCGCACAGAGGCTCGTGCAGAACCGTGCGATGCTGCCGACCATCGAAGTTCGTGTCGGGTCCGTTGAGGAGGAAGCCGAGATGTTCCTCCTCGTCAACACTGGCGGTACCGCGCAGAGCGAAGAGGATCTGGACCGGGCCCGCCAGGTCGCGGCCCGCTGACCGCCGCCGCATGTCTTCCTGGCATGCCCCTCGAGTCGATCGACCTGCCGTTCAACGACGCGGTCAAGGCTGAGCTCGCCCGCGTCCCGGATGGTTCACCCCGCGCCGGCGAGCTGTGGGGTGCCGGCGCTGACGGGCAGGTGCAGGCGATTGTGCTGGTGACAGCGGAGCTGAACGGGTTCTACTTGGCGATCCCGGTGGTCCCAGCGACAGGGTGGGCGACCGAGCAGGAGCTGGTGATGCCTGAGAGCATCCTTGGGATGGAAGCGACGATCGTCCTGGCGGCGGAGTCAGGCCTCCACGAGTCCCTCCTTACCCGCAGGTTCACGACGGCGGCGACCGCGGCAGAGATCGTCGACGTCCGCGCTGCAGCGCACGACCCGGACCGGCAGACGGTGTTCCCACGGGGTTCCGGCGAGGATGATGAGGACGCCGTTGAATGGCGGAGGATCACCGTCGCGAGGTTCCGCGACCTGGCGTTCTCCTAAGCGTTTCTGCGGCGGACGTAGTCGACGAAACCGGGGACCGAGAACTCGAGCTGCCCGGCGGTCGGCGAGTGGATGACGCCCTTGCGGATGATCCGGTCACGGACCGGCCCGAGCCCGTTCAGGGTCTTCCCGAGGTGAGCGGCAACCGCCCCCGATCCGACCCGCTTCCCGGTTCTCGGCATGAGCTCAGCCATCGCGTCGACGTACTGCCGCTCCCCTTCGCTGAGACGTTCGTACCGGGCTGCGTACAGGCCGGAGTCAAGCAGTCGCCGGGCGACGGTGAGCCCCTGCCCGGCAGCGTTCTCGGTGATCGTGTCGCCCGACGCGGCGTTCCACGATTCGCTGGCGAACAGCTGCACGAGGTACGGGTAGCCGTCGGATTCGGCGACGAGACGGTCGGCGGCCGCGGAGTCCCAGGTGACGCCCTGCTTGAACGCCGGGGCGATGATCGCCTCCCGGGCGTCCTGCGCGGTGAGGTAGTCGAGCCGTTCGAACCGGAACCGTTCGGTGTACGTGTTAGCTTTCGACATCTCCGCCGGCAGGTACGGAAGGCCGGCGCCGATGAACATGATCGGCAGGTCCCGGAGCGCGCCGAGCGCCTGGATGAGGATCGCCAGGTCCCGTTTCCGGAACACCTGCAGCTCGTCCACGATGATCGCCACACCGGTGCCGTGGTCTTTCGCGACCTTCCCGAGCGATCGGAGGAACCCGACCAGGTCGTCGTACGGATCCGGTGGGACGGTTGCGCGGGTGTCGACGGTGAAACCGACCCCGGCAGGGCCGAGCGCGAGTTTCATACCGCCGATGCGGGCGAGAGCGCCGGGCAGCGCTGCACGGAGCTTGCTGTTCGGCAGCTCGTTCGCGGAGTCGGTGACGATCGTGCGGATCGCCTGCCCCGGTTCGACGTCACGTCGGACCTCGTAGTACCCGGCCATCCAGCCGCGCTGCCGGAGCATGTCGCGGATCTCGTACAGCAGGGACGTCTTCCCGACACCTCTAAGCCCGATGAATACGATCGGGTTTGCTTCGCGGCCGCCGTCGACCTGGTC
Source organism: Agromyces humi (assembly GCF_009720255.1). GTDB lineage: Bacteria > Actinomycetota > Actinomycetes > Actinomycetales > Microbacteriaceae > Agromyces > Agromyces humi. The sequence continues at coordinate 6,074 of NZ_WJSP02000083.1, forward strand.
GGCGAGGCTGCGGACGATCGCGACCTGCTGGTCGCGGCCGCCGAGAGGTTCCGGGCGGGTGCCGGCGCCGGGCGTGTACGGGTTGATGCCTTTCACGTGGGACTTCCCTCCGTTGCGATCCGTTATACCGTAACGAATCGCACCGACATCGGAGCCGCGCATGGGATGGGTGTGACCGCACCCGAAATCGAGAAGTTGATCGCCGCCGCTCACCACGACATTCACATCACGATGCTGCCTGCGACGCCGGAGGGCATCCGCACCAAGGAACTGCTCCTCCAGACGGCCACCGCCCTCGAACAGGCTGAGCGCGCACGAGTCGCCGCCGAGGCGAAGGTGGCGGAGCTCGCCGCGCTCCACCCTCGCGGTCCGATCACGCCGGCTGCGGGCGCGGAGATCGACGGGTGCCAGTGGTGCGGGGGGCCGTGGCCGTGCACGCATGCCGACACCATCAGCACGGCACCGTTCACGCTCGGCGGCCACCTCGAGTCCATCCTTTCCGACGCGGTCGCCCGCGCAGTACGAGCGTCGAAGGTCATCGATGGGCACCCCGCCCAGAACACGATCACCGCGGACATCGCGGACGACGCGGTGAGCCGGTTCGCTTGGGAGCTTCGCGACACCCGCGCATGACGCTGTCATGAGCGAAGCAAAGAGGTTCCGGGCCGTAGCTGCCGACGGGCGCATGCTGTACCCGTTCCCGGGGCGTGTGCTGGAAGGCGCCTGGGGCCGCACCGACTGGGTGACCGAGGGTGTCGAAGTCCGCCGCTCCATGGGCACCCGCGGTGAACTGCTGATCGTCCCCGCCGCCCTCACCGAGGTGGCGTACCGCGTCGAGGACACCACGGCGGCCGTCACCACGTGGGTGTGCCGCAGCGAGAACCCGCACCTGCCCGACACCGTGCCCGGAGACGCCTGGGATGCGTTCGCGAAACCGTTCGGCTACGACGAGGACGGCCACTACAACGCCGCCAGCTGGTACAAGGCTGAGATCGCCGGGGTGCAGCACGTCGTCAAGACCATCGACCTGACCGGGTTCGAGGACTTCCCCGCCAACCTCCTTGACCCCGCGTCGACGCTCGACCCGGACCCGTCGTTCACGTGGGCGCCGTCACCGGCGTACCTCGTGTTCGGTGAGTGGTTCGGCGACGCTGTGCCCGGCGCGCTCGTGGGGTTCTCGGAGCGGCTGGTGAAGATGGTCGAGGACCGGCTGCCTTCACACGTGAAGGTGTGGACCCATGAGCACAAGAGCGGACTCGTGAAGGGCAGCGTGACCCTCCAATTCGAGGACCGCCGCACCTTCCCGCTCCTCCGGACCGACAAGCGCCGGAAGCAGCAGTTCGGGGTGTCGACCCAGTCGTTCTCCTTCGAGATCCCGTTCGCGAAAACGATCCCCGCCAAGTCGAAGGCCGCGGCGATCGCTGAGTTCCACCGGACCGTCGACGCGATCGTCGCGCAGATCGACGTGCAGAAGCCTGCCGTCTGCGCCCACTGCTCCGGCGACGGTGTCGTGATGGTGGCCTCGTGAGCGCGTTCGCGGACTGCTTCCTCTGCGACCAGCGGATCACCACCGTCGACGACCACCTCACCGACGCGGAGATCGCCGCGAAGTTCGCCTCGTTGGGGTGGACTGTCGGCCCGACCCGATGCCCGGAGCATGTCGGCCTGGACGCCGCTCCGCCACGGGAGCAGTGCACGACCGTGCACGACGACGCCCCGTTCGTCCGCCAGGGGATGGCGGCGTCTGCGCAGTCGACATGGTGGGGCCCGAACCGGTTCGCTCCCCGCGAAGGGACGTGCCGGTGGTACCACCACTACGCGGTCGAGCCGGCCACCGCCGCCGTCTGATGCCGACGACGCCGGGCCGGCTGCAAGGAAACGTCGCACGTCAGTCCGATCATGAGAGGTAGAGGTACCCGATGACCCTGTTTTCCGTCACGTACACCGCCGAGGTGGAAGCTTCCAGCCCTCGCGAAGCGGCCGAGCTTGCCGCCGCAGGCCTCCTCGAAGGCGCGCCCGCCGCGGTGTTCGACGTCGAATGGGAGGACGAAGGCGGCACATCCGTCTGCCAGCTCGTCGACCTCGAAGAAGACGAAGCGCTCGACGCCGCCGTCTGACCTCCAACCCGCGCATGAACGCACCATGAGCAGCATCACCTTCATGCACACCGGCGACGAGCACATCGACTCCGACGCCCACGGCACCATCAACCCGGTCACCGGGCGGAACACCGCCTGGGAGTCGAACTACCGTGTGCTCCGTTTCCTCGCCGAGGAGGCCGTGGAACGCCGCGCCGGGTTCTTCCTGTCCGCCGGTGACAACTTCAAGACCGGCCGTCCGTCGCAGGAAGCGCTGCTCATGTTCGTCGAAGCGCTCACGCCGCTCGCGGATGCGAAGATCCCCGTGATCCTCCTGGACGGCAACCACCACCTCACCGGTGTGCCCGCCGACCACCGCACCGTCATCCACGTGGTCGCGGAGATGCTCCGCGCCAAGGGCGGCACCGTGGTGATCGCCTCCGACCCGCAGCTGATCCGCCTCGACAACGGTGCGCAGATCGCTGCGCTGCCTTGGCTGTCGAAGAACCGGGTCCTGAACGAGCTCGAACTCACCGACCTGTCCGCGGCGGAAGGTGACCGTGCCGTCGCCGAGTACGGCATCCGGAAGCTCGAAGAGCTCGCCGGGCAGGCCGACCCGAACGCGCCGCTGATCATGGCGTCCCACGTCACGGTCGACCACCTCCGCATCGACGCGGTCACCGAAGGGTTCCGACGCGGGTCCGAGATGGACCTCGCGCACCTGTTCTCCGAACCGGTACTCCCGATCGCTGAGCTCAACAAGCTGCCGTTCCAGTACGGGGCGCTCGGTCACATCCACACCCCACAGCACTTCGGCGACCGGTACTGGTACGCCGGATCACCGAACCGGATCACCTTCACCGACATGCCCGACGAGAAGGCCGGGAACTTCGTCACCCTCGACGGAGGAGCCCTCGACGTCGAACGCATCGGCACACCGGCCCGCCGGATGGTGTCGATCGACCTCGAAGCCGAGGACTGGGAGCAGGTGCTCGACACGGTCGCCGAGAAGGACCTCGTCCAGGTGAAACTTGTCACCGGCGCCCCAGAGGTGCCCCGCGAGATCCGGAAGGCGATCGCTGCCGCCGGCGCCACCCTCGCGGACACGAAGGCGCGCCCGAAGCCTCGTGCCGAGACGAAGAAGGTCGCCCTCCCCGAGAAGGTGGATCCGATGACGGCGTTGAAGAAGTGGGCGGAATTGAACGCCCCGGCCGGCATCGCACCGGAGACGCTTGTCGACGCGGCAGAGGCGTTGGCCGCGTAGCCCCACTCTGCCCGTTCGAGGAAGATGGTCTAACGCCTAGTACCGAGGAGCTCCGTGACTGACCTGGAAAAGTATCCTGACGCGGGCAGCACTCTCCGCAGCCTAGGCTGGATCGCATTTGTCATCGGGACGGTGCTTGCTGGGGTTTGGTTCGTGTTCGGGATTTTCCGTGTCGCGATATCGCGGGCCTCCCTCTTCGGTGTTCCCAGCACCTCAGCGATGCTCCCACGGGATCTACCGGACCTCTGGTTCACCGCAGTGTTGATGAGCGCGGCGACTGCATTCCTTGTCTACGCCGTTCGGTCATTGCGGAAGCAAGACCTTCGCTGGCGGGCGGGGATGGTACTTGCGGTGCTCTCCGCGCTCGTCGCGGGGCTGAACTGGCTCGTCCTGGCCGTCCGCTGACGGTCAGGGCGGATAGGTCATCGGTCTAGTCGCCGATGGTTCGGCGGCCGGGCCAGCTGACACCGCTGCAGAGGATCTGTCGGCCGAGGTTCGGGAACCCCTCGACGTTGAGGTTCGCGACGTCGCGGATCGTGACGTTCTTCGAGCCGAACTCGATCTGGTCTGCCATCTTGAGCACCCGTTCGCGGTCCGCGTCGGTCAGCTTCCGCGGATTCATGTTGTCGAGGGAGAACGGCTCCCCTGCAGCTTTCTTCCGCATCGCCAGTGCGACGTCCTGGCGGGCAGCGCCCGCGACCCCTGATTCGTCGTTGATCTCGAAGCCGCGCCTCGCCCACACGTAGGCGCCGTCCCCGACCGCCATGGTGATGATCTTCGTGAACCCCATCCGGATGTACTCGGCTTCGGCGGCCGCGTTGAACTCGGTGGCGAAACCGCCACCGCGTCCGGCCGGGTCGAAGATGTGCAGGTCGTCATGGGTGACGGTGCCGTCATCGAGGAAGGACCGTTGGAACGAACCGACCGCCGTCCCGGCAGCGTCCCGGATGTCACCTTTCCAGACATGTCGGGCTGAGGTGTCGCCGTCGTACTGCACCCGGTCGACCCGCCCGTCGACGGTGTACCCATGCTTCCCGTACGGGCCGGTGATCAGGTCGGGAATACCGAACAAGGCGGCCGCCGGCTCGTCGTCATCGGCGTAGAAATCGGCGTAGGTCACCGGATCGAGTGCTGGGATCGGGTCTCGGAGTTCTGCGACGCGCGGGTCGTCGACGAACCGCCCATCCCTGGTCGAGTACAGCTGGCCGGCAGCGTTCCTTCGGGTTGTCATGGACGCCTACGTGCGCGGCCATCCAAGGTCAGGCGACGGGGTCGCCCGCCCGCCACCATCCGCTGTCCGATGCGACCGCGTCCCGCCGGTTCGTCACGAGAAGGATCGGGACTGACTCGATGCCGAGCTCGCGTGCTGCGGCGAGGCGGTGGCAGCCGTCCCCGAAGATGATGTCCCCGTCATCGTCACGGAACGCGGTCAGCGGCCGGGTGAACCCGTGCTCGGCGATCGAGTCGACGATGTCGTCGTAGTTCTCGTGTTCGACCTTGCGTTCCAGGAGAAGGTCCCATTTCGCGGCCCGGTCGTCGCCTTCCATCGTCGCGATCTGCGCCAGGCAGGCTTCGACGTCGTCTTCAGCCATCCACCGGTCGGATTCGTCCGAGTGTTGGAGGTCGTGCCGTGCTGACTCGAGCTCGTCCCGGAACTGGTCGACAATCGACCCCATGTCCAGCGCGTCGAGCAGCTGGAGCACTTCGCCGACTTCAACGTCAAGGACCTCGCCGACCTCCCACCCGTCGATGAGTTGCGCGTACCTGTCGTCGACGTCGAGGAGCGCCACTTCGGATCGACCCGCCGTGGCAACGGCGGGATCCTCGACCCACCGGCCGGTCGCGACCGAATACAACTGGCCGGCACGGTTCCGGCGAACCGAGGGGCTGAAAGTCATCGTCATGCCCGGGTACGTGCGCGGCTATCCCGCGCATGTCAGGTGCATGCTGATCCAGTCGATTGAACTCGAGGGCTTCTGGTCCTACCGCGACCCGCAGCAGATCGTCCTCGACGGCCACCCGCTCGTCGTCGGCGTCGGAGAGAACGGCGCCGGGAAGTCCGCGCTGCTCGTCCACGCGATCGCCGCGGCGCTGTACGGGAAGTTCCCGACGAAGACGATCGACGAGTCGATCTCCGCCGACGCCCCGCAAGGCCGAGTGAGTGTCGAGTTCACGATCGACGACACCCGCTACCGGGTCTCCCGGACCTACCCCCGCACCGGCTCTCCCACCGGTCAGGTGATGATCGCCGACCCGGGCACCCGTTCCGGGTGGCGGGCCGTCACCGAGAAGGGCATCCGCGAGGTCACCGCGTACATGCAGGACCTCCTCGGCATGCCGTACGAGACCGCGACGATGACGTGGCTGGCCGAGCAGGGGCAGTACGGCCGGTTCGCGTCCGCACCGCCCGCAGAGCGATTCAAGCTCCTGTCGACGATCTTCGGCCTCGACATGTACATGCAGAAGGCGTCATCCGCCGCCGCCGCAGCGCGCGCCGCGGACGCCGAGGTCACCCGCGTCGACGGCCGTATCGCCGAGGTGGTCGGGTCCATGGAGCAGGCCGACGAAGCCGACCACGGGTTCGCTGCGATGTCCGACGACCAGGTGGTGCAGAACGCCGCCGACGCCGCCGACGAAGTCGACCGGTACACGCTCCAGTTGGCGGAACTGAACGCCGCCG
>NZ_WJSP02000084.1 GCF_009720255.1 Agromyces humi
CGTGCTGCGGCACGAGTGCGACCCCGAGTCCGCGCTGCACGAGGTCGAGCAGCGTGTGCACGTCGTTCACGGTGCAGCGCACGCGCCGCGCGACCGAGTGGGCCGCGCACGCGGCGTCGTTGAGGGAGCGCACCGCCCACGACTCGTGGAAGTCGATGAAGTCGACGTCGCGCAGGTCGGCCCAGTCGAGACGGGCGGATGCCGCGAGCGGATGCTCGGGCGGGCAGAGCAGCACGACCGGGCGGCGCCCGAGCTCGGTGCGGGTCACTCGAGTGAGGTGGTCGGTGGCGGCGACGAACGCGACGTCGAGGTCGCCGGCGCGGACCTGGCCGACGAGGTCGTGCGACCCGGCCTGGGTGAAGTGGATGTCGACGAGCGGGTAGCGGCGGCGGAACCGCTCGAGCAGCGGCGGCACGTCGACGATGCCGAGGCACTGCTCGGTGCCGACCCGCAGCTGCCCCGACAGCTCGTTCGTGGCACGCACGACGGCGTCGCGCCCGGCGGTGGCCTGCGCGAGCATCGAGCGCGCGTGCGGAAGCAGCGCCAGGCCGGCATCCGTGGGCTCGACCCGGCGAGTGGTGCGCATGAAGAGCGTGGTGCCCAGTTCGTCCTCGAGACTGCGGATCGCCGCCGAGAGCCCCGACTGGGACACATGGCACACGGCTGCCGCACGGGTGAACTGCTGCTCGTCGGCGAGGGCCACGAGGTACTCCATCTGCCGCAGGTCCATCTATGACTCTCGCTTCTCAATGCCATCAAGCAAATTTGTTGGACTTCTAGCTTGGGCCCGCCTAGCGTGAACTCGCAACCCCACGACAGCTGAGGACCACATGAAGACCTTCACCCTCCCGGGCACCGAGATCACCGCGCCGAACGTCGTGCTCGGCCTCATGCGCATCTCCGAGAAGTCCGACGACGAGATCCGCGAGCTCGTCCGCACCGCACGCGACGCGGGCATCGACTTCCTCGACCACGCCGACATCTACGGCCGCGAGCTGCACGAGTGCGAGCGCCGGTTCGCCGAGGCGATGCAGCTCACCCCGTCGCAGCGCGCCGAGTTCACCATCCAGAGCAAGGCCGGCATCGTCAAGGACGGGCCGTACTTCGACTTCTCGTACGAGCACCTCGTCGAGTCGGTCGAGGGTTCGCTCGCCGCCCTCGGCACCGACTACCTCGACATCCTGTTGCTGCACCGTCCCGACGCGCTCGTCGAGCCCGAGGAGGTCGCGCGGGCGTTCGACGACCTCGAGGCGGCCGGCAAGGTGCGCGCATTCGGCGTCTCGAACCACACGCCGAGGCAGATCGACCTGCTGAAGCGGTACGTGCGGCAGCCCATCGTGGCGAACCAGCTGCAGCTCTCGATCACGCACTCGCCGATCATCAGCCAGGGCGTCGCGGCGAACATGGCGGCCGAGGGACAGTCGGCCACGCTCGACGGCGGCGGCATCGTCGACTACTGCCGGCTCAACGACATCACCGTGCAGGCGTGGTCGCCGTTCCAGGCCGGCTTCTTCACGGGCGTGTTCCTCGGCTCGCCCGAGTACGCCGAGCTCAACGCCGTGATCGACCGCCTGGCCGCCGCCTACGACGTGCCGGCCATCGCGATCGCTACGGCGTGGATCACGCGGCATCCGGCGAACATGCAGGTCGTGCTCGGCACGACGAGTCCCGAACGCGTGGCGGCCGCCGCGCAGGGGTCGGACCTCCCCCTCACCCGCGCCGAGTGGTACGAGCTGTTCCGCGCCGCCGGGCACCTCGTGCCCTAGTCGGGGCGCCCCTCAGCTCGCGAGGTCCTCCTCCGCCACCACCGCCGCCGCATACCGCGTCTCGACGAGGATCGGCAGGTGGTCGGAGGAGCCGCGCGGGAGGGTCTCGACCTTCTCGATGTCGAAGCCGACGGAGGTCGCGAGGTCGAAGTGCCCGCGGAAGAACTTGTAGCGGGTGTAGGTGCGGCTGTCGCTCAGCGTCATCTCGTAGCCGACCTCGCGCACCTTCTCGGCGAGGTTGTCCTTGAAGACGGGGTAGTTGTAGTCGCCCACCATGAGGGTCGGCAGGCCGGGCCCGAGCAGCTGCAGCTCGCCGAGCGCCGCGCGGATCTGATGCCGCCGCAGCGAGTTCAGGGCCGTGAGCGGCGCCGCGTGGAACGACGCGACGACGAGCTCCCGTTGCACCTCGAGGTCGAGCAGTCGCACGCCGAGCAGTCGCTCGTGCGCCGGACGCAGCAGGTGGTCGTGCAGCGACTTCTTCAAGGCCACCGCCCGGGTGGCGCGGCTCTCGAACCGGTCGGAACGGTAGTACACCGCGAGGCCGAGCCGGTTGCCCGAGGTCGACGTGGCGAGCTCGAGCCGACCGACGTGCTTCGGCAGGTCGGCGGTGTCGCACTCCTGCAGGCAGATGAGGTCGGGCGTGTACCGCTCATCGAGCGCCGCGAGCTCGTTGATGGCTCGATGCTTCCGCAGGTTGTAGCTGACGACCTTCACTCGCCCAGCCTACGCAGCACGAGCGCCCGGGTGGCCGCGAGCTCGCCGTGAACCTGCAGGGTGGACACGCCTCAGTCGTCGAGGTTCTCCTGGATCATGACGTCCGACGCGTGGATGCACACCATGCGCAGCCGGCCCGTGCCCGTGTTGGTGAAGCCGTGCCAGGTGTTCGCGGCGACGGTGGCGGTGTCGCCCGCGGTCGCGTCCAGCTGGGCGTCGCCGATGGTGATGCGGGCCTCGCCCTCGAGCACGATCCAGGTCTCGGTGTACGGATGCCGATGCAGGCCCGGTCCCTGCCCCGGGTCGTTGTCCACCAGGAAGTACGAGATGCCCGCGCCGTGGTCGCGGCCCTCGAACCGCAGGGTGCGGCCGGTGCCGAAGCGGAGCTCATCGGCCCGGACGAGCCGGGGTGCGGCGGATGCTCCGGCCGCATCCGTCGGGGTCGTGGTGGGTTCGTCGGCTGCCATGGTGGTCTTCCTCTCCGGTTCGGGATGCCGCTGCGGCATCCGCTGATCCCACCCTCCGCTCGCGCACCGCGACTCGGTAGCATTTCGACGTGGATCGAATGTTCGTGGACTTCCGGCTGGCGCCCGACGACATCTCGGCGATCCGGTTCGGCCTCTCGCCCGGTCACGAGCTCTGCCACGCGGTGCGGGTGCTGCAGCGCCCCGACGACCAGCCGCTGCAATGGGGCTGGGTGCGGAACGTGCGCGCCGACGTCCCGCGCGAGGCGTTCGAGCTCCTGGCGCTCATCATCGGCGCGGACGGCTACTTCCCCGACTTCCTCACCGCCACCCCGAGCTGGGACCTCGCGCCCGACGACGAGGTGCGGCGGCTCCGCTCGGTGCCGCCCGACCTCATCCGCGCCGACCTCGCGAAGATGCTCGCGCGCTCGTCGGGCCGACGGCACGAGGCGATCGCGCGCCTCCGGGACGAGCCGGAGCGGGCGCGCGACCTGATCGCCGAAGCGTGGCAGGAACTGTGGGACGCCCTGCTCGCGCCGGTCTGGCCGCAGGTCGAGCGCATCCTGCGCGCGGACATCGCCGTGCGGGCGCGCCGCGTGACGACCGACGGCCTCGGTGCGATGGTCGCCGGGCTGCACGAGTCCGTGACCTGGCACGGCGACAGCGTGAGGGTGCGGCTGCGGCTGCACCGCGAACTCGTCGACTGCCGCGGCACCGGTCTCGTGCTCGTGCCGTCGGTGATGAGCTCCCATCGCAGCCAGGTGCTCACCGAGCCGCCCGCGCAGCCGACGCTGTTCTATCCCGCGCAGGGTGTCACCGAGACCTGGGCGCGCGACCCCGAGTCCGCGACGCGGTCGCTCGCGGCGCTCATGAGCCCGGCGCGGGCCGAGATCCTCCTCACGGCCCACGACCCGCGCACCACGTCGCAGGTCGCTGCCGACTGCGGCCTCGCCGTCTCGACGGCGTCGCACCACCTCACCGTGCTCCGCAACAGCGGGCTCATCGCGAGCGTGCGCGACGGCGCCAGGATGCTGCACACGAGGACGCCCGTGGGGGAGGCGCTCGTCGGCGCGGCGCTGTAGGGCGCGTGCCGCGACGGTTGGTCTCAGCGCCCGGGCGGTGCCCGAGATCACGTGGCACGGCTCAGCGCGTGCGAGGGTCGCTCCCGATCCCGGACGCTCCGGTGGCGCCGCGGCGGCCGCTCTCGTATGCCCAGATGGCCACCTCGACGCGGTTGCGCGCGCCGATCTTGGCCATGAGGCTCGCCAGGTGCGTCTTGACGGTGCTGAGCGAGATGTGCAGCTCGCTCGCGACCTCGGGGTTGCCGAGGCCGCGCGCGACCGCGGCGAGCACGTCCTCCTCGCGCGGCGTGAGCGGCTCGATCGGCTGCGCCGGCGGCGCCGGAGACGAGGCGGGTGCCGATCCCGCGAACGTCTCGATGAGCCGCACGGTGACGTTGGGGTCGATGAGCGCGTCGCCCCGTGCCGCCGCGTGCACGGCCTGGGCCAGCAGTGCGGGCCCGGCGTTCTTGAGCAGGAATCCCCGGGCGCCGGCCCGGAGGGCGGCGTACACGTACTCGTCGAGGTCGAAGGTGGTGATCACGACGACCGGGATGGGATGCTCGACACCCGGCCCGGCGAGCGCGAGCGTCGCCGCGATGCCGTCGAGCACCGGCATCCGGATGTCGAGGAGGCAGACGTCGGGCCGGATGCCGCGGGCGAGCAAGACGGCCTCGGCCCCGTCGCTCGCCTCGCCGACGACCTCGATGCCGGGCTGCGCGTCGAGGATCATCCGCAGTCCGGTGCGCACGAGCTCCTGGTCGTCGGCGATGACCACGCGCACGCTCATGCTGACCATCCCGCACGGGGGAGGACCACGGCGACCGACCAACCGCCACCGGGTACGGCGCCGGCCGCGAAGGTGCCGCCGAGCAGGGCGGCGCGTTCGGCCATGCCGCGGAGGCCGTAGCCGGCCGTCGAGGATCGCCTTCCATCCGGCGTGTTCCTCGTGCAGCAGGCGGGCAGGCAGATCGTCGGTGATCTCGGTCATGCCCGCAACGCTAGCCGCGGCATCCGCTCAGAGCCAGCCCCTGCGCTTGAAGATGAGGTAGAGACCGCCCGCGAAGCCGAGCATGAGGGCGATCGCGAAGGGGTAGCCCCACGGCTGGCCGAGTTCGGGCATGTACCGGAAGTTCATGCCGTAGACGGCGGCGATGAGGCTCGGCGCGAAGATGATGGCGGCCCAGCTCGAGATCTTCTTCGACTGCTCGCTCTGCGCCAGCGCCGTCTCGGAGAGCACCCGCGTCTCCTCGTTCTGCCGCTGGGCGACCAGCGTCGAGTGGACCTGCAGCGCGTTCTGCAGCAGCTGCCGGAACGTGTCGCCGCGCTCGTTGATGCGGATGACGTGATCCTTCACGTCGCGGAGGTACCGTTGCAGCTCGAGGTCGACGGCGTACTTCTCGAAGCCGCGCTCCAGGCCGTCGAACATGCCCACGAGCGGACGGGTCGCGCGCTGGAACTCCATCACCTCGCTCGCCAGGTCGTAGATGCGGCGGGTCACCTCGGGGTCGCCCGAGAACAGCTGCTCCTCGATCTCGTCGATGTCGTTCTCGAGGCCGGCGTCGACCGGCGAGTACTCGTCGACGACCTCATCGAGCACCGCGTAGAGCACGGCCTCGGGTCCCTTCGCGAGCAGGTCGGGCGAGGACTCGAGCCGGTGGCGCACGCGCGCGAGGTCGGGCGACTCGGCGCGGCGGATCGTGATGGCGAAGTCGGGTCCGATGAACACGTGCAGCTCGCCGAACTCCACCTGCTCCTCGGCGTCGAGGTAGCGTGCCGGGCGCAGCACGACGAAGAGACTCGCGCCGTAGCGCTCGAGCTTGGCCCGCTGGTGTCCCTTCTTCGCGTCCTCGACCGCGAGCGGGTGCAGGCCGAACTCGCTCGCGAGGGCATCGAGCTCGGCGTCGGTCGGGCGGTACAGCCCGATCCACGCGAAGCCGCCGTGCCGCTCGCGGGTCTCGAACGTCTCCTCGAGCGAGGCTGGGGTGGCGACCCGGCGGCCGCCCGAGTAGATCGCGTTGTCGACGACGGGCATCGGGCCAAGTCTGGTCGGCTGCGGCATCCGTCGCCCATCCGACACGCGCACGAGGGCGACGGATGCCGCGTGGCCGGCACCCGAGCCGCGGGCGCCGCGTGCCGGGCTCAGCCGTAGATGCCCTCCGCGTACCGCGGCCCGTAGTACTCGTCGAGGGCGTCGAGCGACTCGTCCTGGCGTTCGACCGCCTGCGCGATGACGGCCCGGCGCGGTGCGGCGTCGGGCGTCCACGTCTCGGGCTGCCACGCCTTCGAGCGCAGGAACGCCTTCGAGCAGTGGAAGAACACCTCGTCGATGTCGACGAGCACCGCCAGGGCGGGACGGTGGCCGCGCACCACCATGCCGTCGAGGAACGGCGCGTCGCGCACGATGGTCGCGCGGCCGTTGATGCGCAGGGTGTCGCCACGGCCCGGGATGACGAAGATCAGCCCGACGTGCGGGTTGCGGAGGATGTTGTGGAAACCGTCCGCGCGCCGGTTCCCCGGCCGCTCGGGGAGGGCGATCGTGGTGTCGTCGAGCACCGTCACGAAGCCCGCCGGGTCGCCCTTCGGCGAGACGTCGAGCGCGCCGTGGTCGTCGGAGGTCGCCACGAACGCGATCGGCGCCGCCGCGAGCCAGGCCCGGTCGACGTCGTGCAGCCGGGCGCGGGCCTTGTTCGCGGTGCGCGGCAACGGGGTACCGACGATCGCCTCCAACTCGCCGGCCGAGGTGATGGGGACGCCGCGCTCGCTCTGGTCGACCATGTGCCCACGCTACGACCGAGCCGCGCCGGCGTGCGAGCCCATGGCGGCTTCCTCGCGGCATCCGACGCGATCGTTGCGATGGTGCCGACGAGGCCGGCTCAGCGCACGGAGTGCATGAGCACCCACGAGTGCATCGCGATGGCCGCCGCCGCGCTCGCGTTGAGCGATCGGGTCGACCCGTACTGCGTGATCTCGACGACCGCGTCGGCGGCGGCGGTCGCCTCGGCCGAGAGCCCCGGCCCCTCCTGGCCGAAGAGCAGCACACATCGCTCGGGCCACTCGAACGCCTCGATGGGCACGGCGCCCTCGACGTTGTCGACCGCCACGATGGGCACGGATGCCGCGTGCGCCCACTCGGCGAAGGCGGCGACGTCCGGGTGGTACAGGAGGTGCTGGTAGCGGTCGGTGACCATCGCACCGCGCTTGTTCCAGCGGCGGCGGCCGATGATGTGCACGGTGTCGGCGGCGAACGCATTCGCGGTGCGCACGATCGAGCCGATGTTCATGTCGTGCTGCCAGTTCTCGATGGCGACGTGGAACGGGTGCCGCCGCGTGTCGAGGTCGGCGACGATCGCCTCCATGCGCCAGTACCGGTAGCGATCGACGACGTTGCGAGTGTCGCCGTGCTCGAGCAGCTCGGGGTCGTAGTGCGGGTCGGCGGGCCAGGCCTCGGGTCCGCCGGGCCACGGGCCGACGCCGTGCGGGAGGGTCGGCTCGGCGGCATCCGCGGGCTCGTGTGCGTCGACGGCGCGGCTCGGGTCGGCTGTATCCACGAGGCAAGGCTAGCCGGGTGGAACGAGGCCGACCCCGGCGCGCTCACGCCGGGGTCGGTTTGGTGGTGCGGGAGCGCATCAGCCTCCGAACTCGACGCCGCCGCGGCAGGCGTCACCGGGGCTCGGCACCATATCCTTGTATCCGCCGCGGACCCACTGGCCGTAGCTCTGCACGTGGCCGCCGGTGACGAAGTCGTCATCGAAGCCGGGCGGGTTGCCCTCGATCGCATCGGGCAGATCCTGCCCGGAGTAGGCGCAGGCCGAATTGGCCGTTTCCGCTCCAGGGACTGGTTGGCCATGGCCGCCGGTCTCGCCGGCGAATGCCGCGCCGGCGCCGCCGCCGAGCACGAGACCCAACGCGACGGCGCAGCCGATGACTGCTCGCTTCATGATGTTCCACCTCCGGGTGATGTGCCGGACGACCACGATGCGCCTCAACACGGTGAGGCCCCGGCCCAGTGCAGGCCGTCCGATGCGAAGCAAGATACTCCTGTCTCCGTCCGGCCGTCAGTCTTTTCGGCGCACCGAAATCTGTGTAATCTTTCGGCATGCCTAAATCTGCGGATGCCGCGACGACGCGGCCCCCGACGCGGGCCGCCGCGACCCCTGCCGGCGGGACCGCGGCCTCGCTGCCGCGCCTCGCCTGGCTGATCGGCCCCGCGCTCGTGGCGGGCGTCGCCTACCTCGACCCCGGCAACGTCGCGAGCAACATGACCGCGGGCGCGCAGTACGGTTACCTGCTCGTCTGGGTGGTGGTGCTCGGCAACACCATGGCGTGGCTCATCCAGTACCTCTCGGCCAAGCTCGGCGTGGTCACCGGCAAGAGCCTGCCCGAAGTGCTCGGCGAGCGCATCGGCAACCGCTGGGGCCGACGCGCCTACTGGCTGCAGGCCGAGCTCGTGGCCATGGCCACCGACCTCGCCGAGGTCATCGGCGGCGCCGTCGCCCTCAACCTGCTCTTCGGCGTCCCGCTCGTCTGGGGCGGACTCATCACGGGCGGCGTCTCGCTCGTGCTGCTCGTCATCCAGTCCCGCAGAGGAGCACGTCCCTTCGAGTTCGTGATCATCGGCCTGCTCGTCATCATCACGGTCGGCTTCAGCGTCGGCGTCTTCGTCGCCCCGCCCGACCCGGCCGGCGTCATCGGCGGGCTCGTGCCGCGGTTCGCCGACGCCAACTCGGTGCTGCTCGCGGCATCCATCCTCGGCGCCACGATCATGCCGCACGCCATCTACGCGCACTCGGCGCTGAGCCGTGACCGCTTCTCGCCGCAGGCCCGGCCCTTCGGGGAGCCGCGAGCGGATGCCGCGGCCGGGGACGCGGGCGAGGTGGGCGACCTCATCGAGGCCGGGCGCCGCATCCCGACCGCCCGCCTGCTCGTCGCCACCCGCTGGGACGTGTCGATCGCGATGGCGATCGCCGGGACCGTGAACCTGTGCATCCTGCTGCTCGCCGCGGCGAACCTCGCCGGCGTGGAGGGCACGAACAGCCTCGAGGGCGCCTACGCCGCGCTGCAGGTCTCGCTCGGACCGCTCGTCGCCACCCTCTTCGCGGTCGGGCTGCTCGCGTCGGGCCTCGCCTCGACGTCGGTGGGCGCCTATGCGGGCGCCGAGATCATGCGCGGGCTGCTGCACATCCGCGTGCCGCTCCTCGCCCGCCGCCTCGTCACGCTGATCCCCGCGCTCGTGATCCTCGCCCTCGGCTTCGACCCCACCGTGTCGCTGGTGCTCAGCCAGGTCGTGCTCTCGTTCGGCATCCCGTTCGCGCTCATCCCGCTCGTGTCCGTCACCGCTCGGCGCAGCGTGCTCGGCCGGTACGCGAACCACTGGGGCACGACCGCGGCGGGCATCGCGGCATCCGTATTCCTCATCACGCTGAACGGCCTGCTGCTCTGGCTGGTGTTCACGGGGGCGTGAGCGAGCCCTGAGCGGCGACCTCCGCTGGGCATGGGACCGCCCCGGGTGCCGGCACGGAATTGCGGTACCCGGGGCGGTCGTCTGGTGCGGCCGAGCGACGGAGCGTTGCGAACCGTACGGCTCGCGGCATCCGTCACCCGACCGGATCTTCGGACGGTCAGTCGTCGAACGACACCGTCCACTCCGCCGTCGCACCGTCGGCGATGCGGTACCAGGGCGAGGGCACGGCCACGACGGTGGCATCGCCGACGACCGCCACCTTGCCGTTCGCCGAGGTGACCAGCTCGCCGTTGACGTAGTAATCGACGCCGGTGCGGTCGTTCGGCACCTGGACCTCGTCCTTCTTCGTGCCGGGGCGGTCCTTGAACTTCGGCTCGCCCGGCGTGACCGGCGTCGTCAGGATCGGCACGTCCGCGAAGTCCATGTCGCTCGCGAGGTAGAACGACGTGTACGCCGGCTGGTTGTACGTCGTCTGCTGGCGGGCGGTCTCGGCGCGGTACTGCACGTCGTGCATGAGGGTGGTCAGCTTGTGCGTCGTGACCTCGGTGCTCGTGTAGATGCGCAGGGCGCTCGAGTCGGTCGTGCGCACGAGCAGCTCCTCGCGCCAGTCGCCGAACACGTCGGCGACGAGCGACGGGTTGCCCTTCGTACCGTTGTTCGTCAGCGTGCCGGTGGCCGTGAGGAGTCGGCCCCGCGTCCAGTCGTCGATCGTCGGCGTCTGCGTGCCGCTGCCATTGACGATCTGCGTCGTAAGGTCGGCCGCCCAGCGGATGGACATGTTCGTCCCGGGCGTCGCCGACGAGAGGATCTCGCCCTTGGCGCTCAGCAGGCCGCTCGCGTCGGTGCCGCCGGGCAGGCTCGACCACACCTCGATGCCGGGCACGTCGCTGCGCACGTCGCCGATCATCGCGCGACCGGTGTCGCGGCCCGAGTAGGCGCCGAAGAGCACCTCGCCGGTCGCGGCATCCCGCATCGCCGAACCGTACGGTGCGCCCGTGGCGCCCTCGTGGGCGGTCCAGACCTCGACGCCGTCGCGCGACGGGTCGATGTCGGTCACGTGCATGGCGTCGCCGTGGCCGAGGCGCACCGTCGCGCCGGGGTTGGCGCTGCCCGGGGGCAGCACGTCGAACGAGCTGTACAGCAGGCTGCCGTCGTCGTCGATCGTCGCCGAGCCGTAGACGAGCTCCTGCCTGCCGTCGCCGTCGACGTCGGCCGCGCTCAGCGAGTGGTCGCCCTGCGTGGTGATCGTCGCGAACTCGGGGTTGGAGCCGTCACGGCCGTGCGGGCCGTCGTTGAACGGGTTCGTCAGCGGCACGTGACCGCTGTCGACCTGCCACCGCTGGCTCAGCGTCTCGCCGTCCCAGTCGAGGGTGGTGATCGTCGTGCGCGTGTAGTAGCCGCGGGCGAACACCGCCGACGGGTGCTGCCCGTCGAAGTACGCGACGCCCGAGAGGAACCGGTCGACGCGGTTGCCCGGCTCGATGCGGGCCATCGCGTAGTCGCCCCACAGGAGGCCGTCGTCGTCGCGCCCGGTCGGGTACGCGATGGTCTGGAGCTCGTCGCCCGTGGCGCTGTCGAACACCGTGAGGTACTCGGGACCATCGACGATGAAGCCCTCGAACTCGCGGAGCTTGTTGTTCGCGCTGCGGCTCAGCGCATACACGTCGATGAAGTAGTCGGCGAGCTCCTGGGCGTCGGCCTCCGAGAGCGGGTACTCGTGCGTGACGGGGATGCCCCACGCCTGCTCGAGCGTCGCCGGCCAATGGCCCGCCACCACCTCGGGATGCTCGGTCCAGCCCTGGAACAGCTCGACGAGGTGCTGCTCGTAGTCGGCCGCGCTCATGCGGTAGTCGTCGGTGTGCGCGTAGCCGGCGGCGACATCCGCCTCGGGCATCGTGATGTACCGCTCGCTCGCGACCGAGCCGTCGGCGTTGTACGTGATCGACTTCGTGCCGGGCGCGGTCTTCAGCATGGTCTCGGAGCGTCCGTCGCCGTCGAAGTCGTCGACGAGGAACTGCGTGTAGTGCGCGCCGGCGCGGATGTTCACGCCGAGGTCGAGCCGGTTCAGCAGGGTGCCGTCGAGCTCGTAGGTGTCGAGGTAGACGGGGCCGGTCCAGCCGCGCTGCGAGACGTCCTTGGAGTTCGACGGGTCCCACTTGACCACGTACTCGTAGGCGCCGTCGCCGTCGACGTCGGCGACCGAGACGTCGTTGGCCGAGTACGTGTAGGTGGTGGGCTGGTTCGGGATGACGCTCGGCGGTGTCACGCCGTCGGCGGGCTTCCTGAGGGGCAGGTCGGTGTACCCCTGCGCCCACGCCGACACGGCGGCGGATGCGTCGAGCTCGATGCCGTTCACCACGGGCGCGACCGTGTACTGCGCGGTCGCCGTGCCCGCGGCATCCGCGTAGTTCGTGCTGTCGGTGACCGTGGCGATCTTCGTGCCGTCGCGGTAGACGGCGAAGTCGGGACCGGCGAGGCCGGTGTCGGTGGCGCCGGTCGCCTCGGACGCGAGGAGGCGCCAGCTGAGGAACACGCCCTCGGACGTCGAGACCGCGACGAGGCCCCGGTCGAGCTGCTCGAGCTGCGGCACGCCCTCGGGCACGGGGGCCGGCGCGGTG
>NZ_WJSP02000085.1 GCF_009720255.1 Agromyces humi
TCACGCAGCCGGTAGCCGATGGAGCGCACGCGACGCGGTTCGAAGGCGATGCCCACGAGCGACGCGACGCCGATGACGATGGCCGCCCATGGCCTGGGCCGCGCGGGTGCTCGTCATCCTGCTCGCCGCGTGGCTCGGCTGCACGCGCTCGGAGTGAAGTACGCTGACTGGGGCCTCACGGGCCTCCAGTCGCACGAGGAAAGGCAGCAGCCCGAGTGATCGCACCGCTCAGCATCCCGAGCCCCGACTACGAATGGCAGATCTGGGAGATCAACCTGTTCGGGTTGCAGCTCAACATCCACATGTACGCGCTGTGCATCCTGGTCGGCATCGTCCTCGCGGTCGTGATCACGTCGCGACGGCTCACCAAGCGGGGCGCCGAGCCCGGCGTGGTCCTCGACATCGCGCTCTGGGCGGTGCCGCTCGGCATCATCGGAGCGCGCATCTACCACGTGCTGACGCACCCCAACGACTACTTCTACGAGGGCGCCAACGTCTGGAACCCCTTGCAGCCCGGTGCGATCTGGAACATCTGGGAGGGCGGCAACGCGATCTACGGGTCGCTCATCGGCGGCGCCATCGGCGTGTGGATCGGATGCCGCATGACCGGCATCCGGTTCTGGTCCTTCGCCGACGCCCTCGCCCCGGGCCTCCTCGTCGCGCAGGCGGCCGGACGCCTCGGCAACTGGTTCAACCACGAGCTGTTCGGCATGCCCACCGACCTGCCCTGGGGCCTCGAGATCGAGTCGTCGAACATCGCGTTCCCGGCCGGGCTTCCCGACGGCACGCTGTTCCACCCGACGTTCCTCTACGAGATCATCTGGAACCTCGCGGGCGCCGCGCTCATCATCCTGCTCGAGCGGCGTCTCAACCTCCGCTGGGGCAAGGCGTTCGCGATCTACCTCATCTGGTACGGACTCGGCCGCTCGTTCTTCGAGGCGATCCGCGTCGACCCGAGCGAGATGTTCCTCGGAGTGCGGGCGAACGTCTGGGCGTCGTGGGCCGCGGTCATCCTCGGCGTCGTGATCCTCATCGTGCAGCGCCGCCGGCACACCGGCGACGAGCTCTCGCCCTACGTGCCGGGCCGTGAATGGAAGCGCCCCGACCCTGAGGTAGACTCGGACGAAACCGAGTCCGACTCCGACTCTCTCGACGATGGCGTCGAGGGCGAGAACAGCACGGGCGAGACGGCAGCCACAAGCTCGAGCCGTTCTACCTCCGCGTAGCGCCCCATCTCCCAGTTCTCCGACGCGACGCCGCACCATGCGCCGCGACATCCCTTCGAAGGGCCGACGACGTCCCCTGCTGCCTAACTAGTTGATGAGGACGGTCCACGTGTCGCTCACTCCACCCTTCTCGAGGTTCAGTCTCGTTCCCGACGCCCAGGGCCTCTACGACCCTGCCGCCGAGAAGGACGCCTGCGGCCTCGCGATGGTCGCGACCCTCCGGGGCTCCGCCGGACACGACATCATCACCGCGGCGCTCGATGCCCTGCGCCACCTCGAGCACCGTGGTGCCGTGGGTTCCGACGCGGGCACCGGCGACGGCGCGGGCATCATCACCCAGGTGCCCGACGGGTTCCTGCGTGCCGTCGCGCCATTCGCACTGCCGGCGGCCGGCTCGTACGCCGTAGGCAACGCCTTCCTGCCCGTCGACCCGACGGCGCGCAGCAGTGTCAAGCGCCGATTCGTACAGCTCGCGGCATCCGAGGGCCTCGAGGTGCTCGGCTGGCGCGAGGTGCCCGTGCGTCCCGACGAGCTCGGCACGCTGGCCAGGGCGGCGATGCCCGTGGTGCAGCAGCTGTTCGTGCAGTCGTCTGCGACCACGTCGGAGGGCACCCGCCTCGAGGGCATCGCGCTCGACCGGCTGACGTTCCGGCTCCGCAAGCGCGCCGAGCGCGAGCTCGAGCTCTACTTCGCCTCGCTGTCGTGCCGCACCCTCGTCTACAAGGGCATGGTCACCACGCTCCAGCTGGAGCCGTTCTACCCCGATCTCTCCGACGAGCGGTTCGCGTCGAAGCTCGCCCTCGTGCACTCGCGGTACTCCACGAACACGTTCCCGTCGTGGCCGCTGGCCCAGCCCTTCCGGATGATCGCGCACAACGGCGAGATCAACACCATCCAGGGCAACCGCAACTGGATGCGCGCGCGCCAGTCGCAGCTCGAGTCCGAGCTGCTCGGCGACCTCGACCCCATCCTGCCGATCGTCACGCCCGGCGCGAGCGACTCCGCGTCCTTCGACGAGGTCGTCGAGCTGCTGACCCTGTCGGGCCGCAGCCTGCCGCACGCGGTCATGATGATGGTGCCCGAGGCCTGGGAGAACCAGACCGAGATCGATCCTGCCCGCCGCGCGTTCTACGAGTACCACTCGATGCTCATGGAGCCGTGGGATGGTCCGGCGGCCATCGTGTTCACCGACGGCTCGCTCGTCGGTGCCACGCTCGACCGCAACGGCCTGCGTCCGGGCCGGTACATCGTGACCGACGACGGCCTGGTGGTGCTCGCGAGCGAGATCGGCGTGCTCGACATCGACCAGTCGAAGATCGTGCGCAAGGGCCGCCTGCAGCCGGGGCGCATGTTCCTCGTCGACACCGAGGCCGGCCGCCTCATCGAGGACGACGAGATCAAGGCCGACCTGGCCGCATCCGAGCCGTGGGGCGACTGGCTGGAGGAGGGCCGCATCCGCCTCGCGGAGCTGCCCGAGCGGGAGCACATCGTGCACCCCCCGGCATCCGTGAACCGTCGCCAGCGCACCTTCGGCTACACCGAGGAGGAGGTGAAGATCCTCCTCACTCCCATGGCGAAGACCGGGCAGGAACCGCTCGGCGCGATGGGATCCGACACCCCGATCGCGGTGCTCTCGCAGCGGCCGCGGCTGCTCTTCGACTACTTCACGCAGCAGTTCGCGCAGGTCACCAACCCGCCGCTCGACTCCATCCGCGAGGCGGTCGTCACCTCGCTCGGCTCGTCGCTCGGACCCGAGCGGAACCTCCTGACCGCCGGGCCCGACCACGCCCGCCAGGTGTCGCTCGACTTCCCCGTCATCGACAACGACGAGCTCGCGAAGATCGTGCACATCGACCCGCGGGTGGGTGCGCGCACGACCAAGACGCTGAAGGGGCTCTACCGCGTCGACGATGGGCCCGAGGCCATGCGGGCGCGCCTCGACGCCATGTGCGACGAGGTCGACGAGGCGATCGAGGAGGGTGCGTCGTTCATCGTGCTCTCCGACCGTGACTCCAACAAGGACCTCGCGCCCATCCCGTCGCTGCTCATGCTCTCGGCGGTGCACCACCACCTCATCCGGTCCGAGACCCGCATGAAGGTCGGACTCGTGGTCGAGGCCGGCGACGTGCGCGAGGTGCACCATGTCGCGCTGCTCGTCGGCTACGGCGCGTCCGCGGTGAACCCGTACCTCGCCATGGAGACCTGCGAAGACCTCGTGCGGGGCGGAGTGATCACCGGCGTCACGCCCGAGCAGGCCGTGCGCAACGTCATCAAGGCGCTCGGCAAGGGCGTGCTCAAGATCATGTCGAAGATGGGCATCTCGACCATCTCGTCCTACGCCGGCGCCCAGGCCTTCGAGGCCGTCGGGCTCGAACAGGAGTTCATCGACGAGTACTTCACGGGCACCACCTCGAAGCTCGGCGGCGTCGGCATCGACGTGGTCGCGTCCGAGAACCTGCACCGTCACCGCGTGGCCTACCCCGAGGACGCCGCCGTGCGTGCGCACGAGCGGCTCACCACGGGCGGGGAGTACCAGTGGCGCCGCGACGGCTCGCCGCACCTGTTCAACCCCGAGACCGTGTTCCGGCTCCAGCACGCCACCCGCAACCGCCGGTACGACATCTTCCGCGACTACACCGCGCTCGTCGACTCGCAGGCCGAGGAGCTCATGACGCTGCGCGGCATGTTCGCGCTGCGCACCGGCGCCCGCCAGCCGGTGCCGATCGACGAGGTCGAGTCGGTGGAGTCCATCGTCAAGCGCTTCTCGACCGGTGCGATGAGCTACGGCTCGATCTCCAAGGAGGCGCACGAGTCGCTCGCCATCGCGATGAACCGGATCGGCGCCAAGTCGAACACCGGCGAGGGCGGCGAGGACCTCGACCGGCTCCTCGACCCCGAGCGCCGCAGCGCGATCAAGCAGGTCGCGTCGGGCCGGTTCGGCGTGACGAGCATGTACCTCACGCACGCCGACGACATCCAGATCAAGCTCGCCCAAGGCGCCAAGCCGGGCGAGGGCGGGCAGCTGCCGCCCACGAAGGTGTACCCGTGGGTCGCGCGCACCAGGCACGCGACCGCCGGCGTCGGCCTCATCTCGCCGCCGCCCCACCACGACATCTACTCCATCGAGGACCTCAAGCAGCTCATCTTCGACCTCAAGCGCGCCAACCCCAAGGCGCGCGTGCACGTGAAGCTCGTGAGCCAGTCGGGCATCGGCGCGGTGGCGGCCGGCACCGCCAAGGCGCTCGCCGACGTCATCCTCGTCTCGGGGCACGACGGCGGCACGGGCGCGAGCCCCCTGAACTCGCTGAAGCACGCCGGCACCCCCTGGGAGCTCGGCCTCGCGGAGACCCAGCAGACGCTCATGCTGAACGGCATGCGCGACCGCGTGGTCGTGCAGGTCGACGGTCAGCTGAAGTCGGGCCGCGACGTGATCATCGGCGCGCTGCTCGGCGCGGAGGAGTTCGGCTTCGCCACGGCGCCGCTCGTCGTGCAGGGCTGCGTCATGATGCGCGTCTGCCACCTCGACACCTGCCCGGTGGGCGTCGCGACCCAGAATCCCGAGCTGCGCAAGCGGTTCTCGGGCAAGCCCGAGTTCGTCGTCAACTTCTTCGAGTTCATCGCGCAGGAGGTGCGGGAGTACCTCGCGGAGCTCGGCTACCGCTCGCTCGACGAGATCATCGGGCGTCGCGACCTGCTCGACGTCGACCGCGCGGTCTCGCACTGGAAGGCGGCTGGGCTCGACCTCACGCCGGTGCTCGTCGGCCCCGACTTCTCGGAGTCCGAGCCGCGGCGCAACCTCCGGCACCAGGACCACGAGCTCGACAAGCACTTCGACAACGAGCTCATCCGTCGCAGCCGCATCGTCCTCGACGACGGCGGCACGGTGCAGATCGAGCTGCCGATCAAGAACACCGAGCGTGCCGTCGGCACGATGCTCGGGCACGAGGTCACCGTCCGGCGCGGCGAGCACGGCCTGCCGCCCGGCTCCATCGACGTCACCCTCACGGGCTCAGCCGGCCAGTCGTTCGGCGCGTTCCTCCCGAGCGGCATCACGCTGCGACTCGAGGGGGACTCGAACGACTACGTCGGCAAGGGCCTCTCGGGCGGCCAGCTCGTGCTCCGTCCCTCGAGGGACAGCGGCTTCGTCGCCGAGCAGAATGTGATCGCCGGCAACGTCATCGGCTACGGCGCGACCCGCGGCAGCATGTTCATCCGCGGCATCGTCGGCGAGCGGTTCCTCGTGCGCAACTCCGGCGCGACCGCGGTCGTCGAGGGCGTGGGCGACCACGCGCTCGAGTACATGACCGGCGGCCTCGCGCTCATCCTCGGCGACACCGGGCGCAACCTCGGCGCGGGCATGTCCGGGGGCACGGCCTACGTGCTCGGCCTCCACGAGGACCGGGTGAACCGCGAGTCGCTGAGCTCGGGGGAGCTCGAGTTGCACCCGCTCGGCAGCGCCGACCGCGAGATCGTGCGCGACCTGCTCGACCAGCACCTCGAGACCACGGACTCCGCCGTCGCCGCGAGGATCCTCGCCGAGGGGGATGCCGCGCTCGACCGCTTCACGAAGGTGCTGCCGCGCGACTACGCCGCAGTGCTCCGCACGCGCCAGAGCGCCGTCGACGAGGGGCTCGACCCCGACGGCGACGTCGTCTGGACGCGGATCCTGGAGGTGACCGGTGGCTGACGCATCCGCGATGCCCATCGGCATCGACGACTTCTCCCCGAACCGAGCGCTGCTCGTCGAACGCATGGAGGTGACGGGTGGCTGACCCGAAGGGCTTTCTGAAGGTCACCGAGCGGGAGCTGCCCAAGCGGCGCCCCGTGCCGGTGCGCATCATGGACTGGAAAGAGGTCTACGAGCAGGGCGACCCCGCCCAGCTGCGCCGGCAGGCCGGACGTTGCATGGACTGCGGCATCCCGTTCTGCCACCAGGGCTGCCCGCTCGGCAACCTCATCCCCGAGTGGAACGACCTCATGTGGCGCGGCGAGGGCCGCGCGGCGATCGAGCGCCTGCACGCCACGAACAACTTCCCCGAGTTCACGGGCCGGCTCTGCCCGGCTCCCTGCGAGTCGGCGTGCGTGCTGGGCATCAACCAGCCCGCCGTGACGATCAAGCAGGTCGAGGTCTCGATCATCGACCAGGCGTTCGGCAACGGCTGGGTGCAGCCGCAGCCCCCCGGCCGCCTCACCGGCAAGACGGTCGCGGTCGTCGGATCCGGGCCGGCCGGACTCGCGGCCGCGCAGCAGCTCACGCGCGCCGGGCACACCGTGGCCGTGTTCGAGCGCGACGACCGCATCGGCGGTCTCCTGCGCTACGGGATCCCCGACTTCAAGATGGAGAAGAAGCACCTCGACCTGCGGCTCGCGCAGATGACCGCAGAGGGCACCCGCTTCCGCGCGGGGGTCGACATCGGCGTGGACATCACGTGGGAGCAGCTGCGTGAGCGGTACGACGCGGTCGTCGTCGCGACGGGCGCCATCGTGCCGCGCGACCTGCCGATCCCGGGCCGCGACCTGCCGGGCGTGCACTTCGCCATGGAGTACCTCACCCAGTCCAACCGTCACCTCGCCGGCGACCAGGTCTTCGACCAGATCACGGCGGAGGGCAAGCACGTCGTCGTCCTCGGCGGCGGCGACACCGGTGCGGACTGCATCGGCACGGCGCACCGCCAGGGTGCGCTGTCGGTCACCAACCTCGCCATCGGCAAGGAGCCGAGCCAGTCGCGCCCCGGCGACCAGCCGTGGCCGATGCACCCGACCATCTTCGAGGTGCAGAGCGCCCACGAGGAGGGCGGCCAGCGCCAGTACCTCGCATCGACGGTCGAGTTCCTGGCCAACGACGCGGGCGAGGTGCGGGCGATCCGCGTGGCCGAGACCGAGTACCTCGACGGCCGCCGCGTGCCCAAGGCGGGCACCGAGCGCGAGATCCCCGCGGACCTCGTGCTCCTGGCCCTCGGGTTCACCGGCCCCGAGACGCGCGCGCTCGACGAGCAGCTGCAGCTCCCGGTCACCGACCGGGGCAACATCGCCCGCGATGGCGACTACTCGACGTCCCAGCCCGGCGTGTACGTCGCCGGCGACGCCGGGCGCGGACAGTCGCTCATCGTGTGGGCCATCGCCGAGGGGCGCGCTGCGGCATCCGCCGTCGACCGGTACCTTGAAGGCGACACCGACCTACCGAGCCCGATCCCGGCGCACGCCCGCGCCTTCGCGATCTAGACCCAGCGCGCGCCGACGGCGCGTCGCACGACCACGACCCAGCGCCTCGGCGCGGAACACGGGAGCACACACCAGATGAGACGAGCGAAGATCGTCGCCACCCTCGGGCCGGCGACATCGAGCTATGAGCAGATCCGGGCGATCGTCGATGCGGGCATCGACGTGGCACGGATGAACCTCAGCCACGGCAGCTACGACGTCCACGAGGGCGTCTACCAGAACGTGCGGAAGGCGGCGAACGACTCGGGTCGCGCCGTCGCGGTGCTCGTCGACCTGCAGGGCCCCAAGATCCGGCTCGGCAAGTTCGAGAACGGCCCGCACGAGCTGGCCGAGGGCGACATCTTCAAGATCACCACCGAGGAGATCCTGGGCACGAAGGAGATCGTCGGCACCACCTTCAAGGGGCTTCCCCAAGACGTCAAGCCCGGGGACTTCCTGCTCATCGACGATGGCAAGGTCCGCGTCGAGGTCGTCGAGACCGACGGCACCGTGGTGACCACCCGCGTCATCGTGGCCGGACCGGTCTCGAACAACAAGGGCATCAACCTGCCCGGCGTCGCGGTGAACGTGCCCGCGCTGTCCGAGAAGGACGAGGCCGACCTGCGCTGGGGCCTCGAGCTCGGCGCCGACCTCATCGCGCTCTCCTTCGTGCGGAACGCGAGCGACATCGACCGCGTCCACGAGATCATGGCCGAGGTCGGCCGTCGCGTGCCGGTGATCGCGAAGATCGAGAAGCCGCAGGCCGTCGACGCGCTCGAGGAGATCACCGAGGCGTTCGACGCGATCATGGTCGCGCGCGGCGACCTCGGCGTCGAGCTTCCCCTCGAGGCCGTGCCGATAGTGCAGAAGCGCGCCGTCGAGATCGCGCGCCGCCTGGCGAAGCCGGTCATCGTGGCGACGCAGATGCTCGAGTCGATGATCCACAGCCCGGTGCCGACGCGCGCCGAGACCTCCGACGTCGCCAACGCGGTGCTCGACGGCGCCGACGCGGTCATGCTCTCGGGCGAGACGAGCGTGGGCGAGTACCCCGTCATCACGGTGAAGACCATGGCGCGCATCGTCGAGTCCACCGAGGAGCACGGGCTGGACCGCATCCTGCCGCTCGGCACGAAGCCGCGCACGCAGGCCGGCGCGATCACCCTCGCAGCGGTCGAGGTCGCCGACTTCGTCGAGGCCAAGTACCTCTGCGTGTTCACCGAGACGGGCGAGTCGGTGCGCCGGATGTCCCGCATCCGCTCGGTCATCCCGATCCTCGCCTTCACGCCCGACCCGGCGATCCGTCGCCGTATGGCGCTGAACTGGGGCGTCGAGTCGTACGTCGTCGACCGCGTGACCCACACCGACCAGATGGTCGGCCAGGTCGACGACGTGCTCGCCAAGACCGGCAAGGCCGCGAACGGCGAGAAGGTCGTCATCATCTCCGGGTCCCCTCCCGGCATCCCCGGCACCACCAACGACGTGCGCGTGCACGTCGTCGGCGAGGTGCTCTAGCACGTCGCCGTCCGACGGCCCGGTTCTCCGAGTGAGCGCCGGGCCGTCGTCCGTATGTCGTGGATGCGTGACGCCGCACCTCCGTGCCAGACTTCCGTCATGGGGGGTCGTGCTGACGGGCAGGAGCGCATGATGTCGACCGGATCGAGTGCAACCGCCGGCCGTGCGCGCCGCGCGCCGAAGCGTCCCTCCACGACGCTCGCGGAGCGGTGGACCACCATCGACGGCATCGACGTCTTCTACCGGGAGTCACCCGTCCCGCCGCCGGGCGCGCCCGTCATGATGCACGTGCACGGGTTCGGGCTGTCGGGTCGCTACCTGCTCCCCACCGCCGAGCGGCTCGCCGACGACTTCCACACGCTGGTGCCCGACCTTCCCGGGTTCGGTCGCAGCGGCAAGGCCGCCGACGCGCTGGACGTGCCCGACCTCGCGCACGCGGCGGCGCGGTTCCTCGACGATCGCGGGATCGAACGCGTCACGCTCGTCGGCAACTCCATGGGCTGCCCGGTGATCTGCGAGTTCGCGTACCACTATCCCGAACGCCTCGAGCGGGCGGTGCTCGTGTCGCCGGCCGGCGGCATCTTCAACCAGCCGCTCCGCCGGGCCATGGGCCAGATCAGCCGCGACGGCACGCGCGAGCCGCCGCAGTTGATGCGCGTGGTGACGCCCGACTACCTTCGGTTCGGCGTGCCGAGCACCATGCGCATGTTCAGGGCGCTCACGCAGTACCCCTCGCTCGAGCGGATGCTCGCGATGCACATCCCCACCCTGGCGGTGCTCGGCGACCGCGATCCCCTCATGCCGGGGCCCGAGCGGGTGCAGGAGGTGGCGAGCCAGACCGACAACCACGTGCTCATCGTGAAGATCGAGGGGGCGGCGCACGCGATCAACTTCAGCCACTCCGGTGAGCTCGCGCACATGATCCGGCTCTTCATGGCCGACAAGCCCATCGTCGACGACCCCGACTCCCCGGGCCACGCGCGCCTCTACGAGATCCACCGCGGCACGCAGCATCCGCCGGCTCGCGAGGGCTGACCGCCCAGGGCGGGGCGTTGCGGATGCCGCGACGCGCGCAGGCGGCTCGCGCCGACGGTGCCGGTGGTGGGGGTCGAACCCACACGCCCTCTCGGGCAAAGCATTTTGAGTGCTCCGCGTCTGCCATTCCGCCACACCGGCCAGAGGCCTCGCCCAGAATACCGTAGGCTTTCCTGCGTGACTGACAGCGAAGAGACCCAGCCGCCCGCGCCGCGCCGCGTCGTCGTCGCGGAGGATGAGTCGCTCATCCGCCTCGACATCGTCGAGATCCTCCGCGACAACGGCTACGAGGTCGTCGGTGAGGCCGGAGACGGCGAGACCGCGGTGGCGCTCGCGACCGAGCTGCGCCCCGACCTCGTCATCATGGACGTGAAGATGCCCCAGCTCGACGGCATCTCGGCGGCCGAACGACTCTCGAAGGGTCACATCGCCCCGGTCGTGCTCCTCACGGCGTTCAGCCAGAAGGAGCTCGTCGAGCGCGCGAGCGAGGCCGGCGCGTTGGCCTACGTCGTCAAGCCGTTCACCCCCAACGACCTGCTTCCCGCGATCGAGATCGCCCTCGCCCGCCACGCCCAGATCATCGCCCTCGAGGCAGAGGTCGGCGACCTCGTCGAGCGGTTCGAGACCCGCAAGCTCGTCGACCGGGCGAAGGGCCTGCTCAACGAGAAGATGGGCCTCACCGAGCCCGAGGCGTTCCGCTGGATCCAGAAGGCGTCGATGGATCGTCGCCTCACCATGAAGGACGTCTCGCAGGCGATCATCGAGCAGTTGGCGCCGAAGAAGTAACACCCAGACCCCTGATCTCCGGATGCCGCGACGACCTGCTCGTCGCGGCATCCGTCGTCGTCGGCGACCCTGTGCAGGGCGTCCCCGGCGGCGGATCGGTGTCGGCGGCCGCTTGTAGGCTTGGGGGGTGCCGGACGCAGACAAGCCCACCCTTCTCGTGATCGATGGCCACTCGCTGGCCTTCCGGGCCTTCTACGCCCTCCCGGTCGACAGCTTCTCCACCCGCGACGGGCAGCACACGAACGCCATCCACGGGTTCCTGTCGATGCTGCTCCTGCTGCTCGCGAACGAGAAGCCCACCCATCTCGCGGTCGCCTTCGACATGTCGCGCCAGTCGTTCCGCACCCGGGAGTACGCCGAGTACAAGGGCAACCGGGGTGAGACGCCCGTCGAGTTCAAGGGCCAGGTGCCGCTCCTGCAGGAGGCCCTGCAGGCGATGGGGATCCGCACCATCGAGAAGGAGGACTTCGAGGCCGACGACATCCTCGCGACGCTGGCCACGCAGGCGTCGGCCGACGGCTATCGCGTGCTCCTCGTCTCGGGCGACCGCGACACCATCCAGCTCGTCGACGACGACGTGACGCTGCTCTACCCGAACACGCAGGGGGTGTCGCAGCTCAAGCGCTACGACACCGCCGCGGTCATCGAGCGCTACGGCATCCGCCCCGAGCAGTATCCCGACGTCGCCGCCCTCGTCGGCGAGACGAGCGACAACCTCCCGGGCATCACGAAGGTCGGCGAGAAGACGGCGGTGAAGTGGCTCGGGCTGTACGGCGACCTCGAGGGCATCCTCGCGCACGCCGACGAGATCAAGGGCGTCGCCGGGCAGAACCTGCGTGACCAGCGCGAGAACGCGGAGCGCAACCGCCGGCTCAACCGGCTCGTGCGCGATGTCCCGCTCGAGGTCGTGCTCGATGAGCTCGAGGCGAAGCCGATCGACGTCGAGTCGGTGCGACCGCTCTTCGAGCGCCTCGAGTTCCGCACCCTCCTCGAGCGGCTCACCAAGCTCGCTGCCGGCGAGCTCAACGGCAACGGCGGTGCGCGTGCGGCCGCGGCCGGCGCCGGTGCGGCCG
>NZ_WJSP02000086.1 GCF_009720255.1 Agromyces humi
GCCGCGTCAGGTCGAGGCGCAGCCGACGCCCGTCGCCAACGCGACGCCCGACGAGGGCACGATCGTGCGCGCGCCGGTCCCGGTGGCCGGCGCGCCGACCCAGGTCGACCAGACGGTGATGCGCCCGCGAGGCAGGTCCGGATCGGCGGCCTCGGCGACCGCTGCCGCGCCGGCCGTCGACGCGACGCAGATGCGCGGGCGCGTCGCGCCGACATCCGCCCTCGCCGATGACACGCTCACCCAGGCGCGCCCCCGTCGGTCCCGTGTCGCCGCCATCGTCGGCGTCGCAGCGGCGATCGTCGTCGCCGTGGTGATCGGCATCGCGGTGGCGCTGTCCGGCACGTTGCAGCAGCAGGCGGCGAATCCCACGGCCGTGCCGTCCGACGAGGACGCGATCGTCGCCGCCACCGTACCCGCACCCCAGGTGCAGCCCGGTGTGCCCTCGGCCGACGGTGCCACCGTGTCGTTCGCGGTGTCGCACGAGAATCCCGAGGAGGGCGACCGGTATCGCTGGCAGCGCGCCGACGGGTCGGGGGGACTGTCGGTCTCCGAGGGTCCGACGATCGTGGTCGACGGGGTGGCGGCAGGCGAGCGCGTCTGCATCGAGGTCCAGGTGCAGCGCGGGAGCAAGACCTCCGAACCGGCCAAGGGGTGCACGGCATGAGGCCGCTCAAGGTCGAGTACTGCGGTGAGTGGTACACCGTCACCGAGGGAGAGGCGTTCGGGATCGGGCGCGAGTCGGACCTGACGATCGACGACAACCCGTACCTGCACCGCACCTTCCTGACCCTGTCGAGCGAGTACGGCCTGTGGTGGCTCTCGAACGTCGGCCAGCTCCTCTCGGCGACCGTCTCCGATGCCACCGGCAGCGTGCAGGCGTGGGTCGCGCCTGGCGCAAAGCTGCCGCTCGTCTTCCAGACCGTGCACGTGATGTTCAGTGCCGGCTCGACCACCTACGACTTCACCATCCATGCCGAGGAGGACTTCTACAACACCTCCCTCACCGCGACGCCGGCCGACGGTGGCACCACGATCCTCCCGGTCACGCTCACCACGAGCCAGCGGCTGCTCGTCGTCGCCCTCGCCGAGCACGTGTTGTCGCAGCCTTCTGCCGGCAGGTCCGTGGTGCCCACCTCCGCCGAGGCTGCGGCGCGCCTGGGGTGGAGCATGACGACCTTCAACCGCAAGCTCGACAACGTCTGCGAGAAGCTCGACAAGATCGGCGTCGATGGTCTCCGCGGCGGCCGCGGCAAGCTGGCCACCAACCGGCGGGCGCGGCTCGTGGAATACGCCGTCGCAACGAGACTCGTGAGCACCGACGACCTGGCACTCCTCGACGGCGCGGACGGCACGGGCGACGGCGCCGACCCGCCCGCCTGACCGCGCCCGGTCCTGTCCGGCGGCCGTCGACGCCGCGATGTGGCGCGTTCGACGTCGGGTTCCGCCTCGTCCCCCGGGGCCGGGTGACATGGGGATCCCTCCCCATGTGGCCCCCCGGGAGGTCCGTGTTACCGTGTACCCCGGTGTGGGGAGAGAACCGGCGCCATTCTGCGTCGGCGCGAACAGGTCAGGGAGTCACGGGTGGGAGTGTTCACTTCGTGGGTCCGCGCGCGGAAGACCACCGCGACCGTCACCACGTTGGCGTTGATCGCCGGTGTCCCGTTGGCCTTCGCGGTCCTCCATCAGGGCTTCCCGGTCACCGACCCCGACCTTCGGGCGCGAGACGTCTGGGTGACCAACGCGAAGGACCTGCTGGCGGGCCGGCTGAACCGTCCGATCGGCGAGCTCGACGCCGCGGTCAGTACCGCGACGAATGAGTTCGACGTCTTCCAAGACGGTGATTCGGCGTTCCTCTACGACCGCAGCATCGGTTCGATCGAGCGCATCGATCCGTCGTACACCACGCTGACGGAACGGATCGACGTGCCGCCGGGCTCGACGGTCGCCTACGGCGGGGATGTGCTCGCCGTGCTATCGCCGAAGGGCGAGCTCTGGACGGTCCTCGCCGGCGCGTCGCTCTCCTTCGACGCCGTGGGCACCGACCCGCTGCTGAAGCTCGGCGACGACGCCCGGATCGCGGTGAGTTCCAAGGGCACGGTCTTCGCCACCAAGCCGTCGAAGGGCTCGTTGTACCGGATCCCCGTCGACGGCAGCGATCCGGTCCGCACGCCCATCCCCGAGCTCACCGACCATCAGCTGGCAGCGGTCGGCGAGCGCGCGGTCGTGCTCGACACCGAGAAGGACCGCCTGCTCGTCGACGACCGATCGATCGACCTCCCCGAGGCGGGGCTGCGTCTGCAGCAGTCCGGCGCGGAGCACGACGTCGCCTACGTGGCTGGCGGAGGCGCACTGATGGCGGTGCCCCTCGACGGCGGCGAGGTCGCCGTCACCTCCAATGGTGCGGATGCCGCGGCCGACGGCGCCGACGACGTCGCCGCGCCCGTGTGGCTGAACGGCTGCGCGCACGGCGCCTGGGCGACCTCGGCTCGGTACCTCGCCGAGTGCGACGGCGCGAAGCCCGAGTCCCAGCAGATCGAGCAGCCGACGGCCGGTTCTCGCCTCGAGTTCCGCGTCAACCGTGACGTCATCGTGCTCAACAACCTCTCCAACGGCAACTCGTGGCTGGTCGACTCCGACCTGCGCCTGGTCGACAACTGGGAGGAGGTCACGCCGCCCGAGGAGTCGGAGGACCAGGAGGGCGACGAGAAGTCGTCGCAGCAGAACTTCGAGGACACGCTCGCCGAGCGCGGGCCGATCAACCGTCCGCCGCTCGCCCGCGACGACGAGTACGGCGTGCGTCCCGACCGCACGACGATCCTCGAGGTGCTGGAGAACGACACCGACCCCGACGGCGACGTGCTCACGGTCGCCGGCCTCCCGACGGTGAGCGGTGCATCGGGTCGACTCGAGCTCATCGACGGCGGTCGTGCGCTGCAGTTCACGCCCGACGAGGGTGCCGCCGGCACGGCCTCGTTCCGCTATTCGGTGTCCGACGGGCGCGACGGTGTCGCTGAGGCCAACGTCGACGTTCGCATCACCCCCGACAGCGAGAACGAGGCGCCGATCTCGCTGCGCAACGGCGCGACCAGCGTCGAGCAGAGCCGCCAGATCTCCTACAACGTCCTCGCCGACTGGAACGACCCCGACGGCGACGACGTCTACCTCGTGAACGCGTCACCCACCAGTGGCGACTCGGTGCGGTTCAGTCCCGACGGACTCGTGACGTTCGAGCACCAGTCCGGCGAGCTCGGCGTCAAGGAGGTGCAGTACAT
Organism: Agromyces humi; assembly: GCF_009720255.1. Lineage (GTDB taxonomy): Bacteria > Actinomycetota > Actinomycetes > Actinomycetales > Microbacteriaceae > Agromyces > Agromyces humi. The sequence goes on from NZ_WJSP02000086.1 coordinate 3,273, forward strand.
CGTCTCCGACGGCCGCACCGAGGCGGCCGGCATCCTCACCGTGGAGGTGAAGCCGACCGGCACCCTGAACCCGGTCGGCGTCCCCGATTTCGCGCAGGTCTTCGCCGGTGAGACGTTCGCGATCGAGCCGCTCAGGAACGACCTGTCGCCGTCGGGCGCGCCGCTGAGCCTGATCGGCGTCGAGGAGACGCCCGAGAACGCCCTCATCACCCCGAACCTCGAGCGCGGCACCATCACGTTCTCCGCGCCCGACCCCGGCGAGTACGTCTTCCTCTACAACCTCGCCGCCGACACCGCCGTGAGCGTCGGCCTCATCCGCGTCCAGGTCACCCAGCCGCCCAGCGAGCCCCCGGCTCCCGTCGCGGTCAAGGACATCGCCTACCTTCGGCCGGGGGAGCCGACGACGGTGCCGTTGCTCGCCAACGACATGTCACCCTCGGGCCGTGTGCTCGCGGTGCAGTCCGTCGACGAGACGGCGACCGACGACCTCGTGTCGGTGGAGATCCTCACGAACACCGTCGCCAGGGTCACGGCCTCCGAGGCCATCGACCGCCAGCTCCAGTTCGAGTACACCATCTCGGACGGCCTGAACACCGCCACGGCGACCGTGGCCGTCGTGCCGGTGCCGCCGCTCGTCAAGCACCAGCCGCCGGTCGCCCTCGACGACAGCGTGAACGTGCGGGCCGGCGACATCGTGACGGTTCCCGTCCTCGCGAACGACTATCACCCCGACGCGGCCTCCATCCACGTCCTGCCCGACCTCGCGAACACGACCGCCGCCGACGGGCTGGCCTTCGTCAGCGAGGATGCGGTGCGATTCCAGGCTCCGGATGCCCCGGGCACGTACACGACGGTCTACACGATCGCCGACGACTTCGACCAGACGGCCCGCGCCACGGTGCGGTTCACCGTGGTGGGCCCCGATCCCGACGCCAACCGCGCGCCGCTTCCCACGCCGCTGACCTCCCGCACCTTCGAAGGGTCGGCGGTGAAGATCGACGTGCCGCTCGACGGGATCGATCCCGACGGCGACTCCGTGGTGCTCACGGGAATCTCGACGGCGCCGGCGCTCGGACGCATCGTCGAGTCCACGAGCACCTCGATCACGTACGAGGCGCTCACCGGTTCGGCCGGCACCGACACCTTCCGGTACGAAGTGCAGGACACCGGCGGCGCCACAGCCGTGGGTATCATCCGCATCGGCGTCATTCCGCGACCAGTGGTGCAGCTTCCGCCGAAGGCCGTCGACGACACCATCGCGATGAAGCCCGGGCGCACCGTCGGCGTCGAGGTGCTGCTCAACGACTCCGACCCGTCGGGCTACGAGCTGCACGTGGCCGGCCTGCCCGAGGTCGACGAGGGCATCGAGGCCGAGATCCGCGACCGCCGTCGCGTCGTGGTGACCGCGCCCGAGACCGAAGGCGCCTATACGATCCGCTACGAGATCTCGAACGGCCACGGCGGTGCGGACGCGGCCTTCCTCCAGGTGGCGGTGTCGAAGGATGCGGTGATCCTGCCGCCCACTGCGGAGGACCAGGTCATCGAGCCCGAGGAGGTGGTCGATGTCGAACGTGTCAACGTCGACCCGCTCGCCGACGCGACCAACCCCGGCGGTCTCGTGGAGGACCTGAAGGTCACCGTCGAAGGGCCCAACGCCGGCCGAGCCGAGGTGCTGCCCGACGGCACCCTCGACGTAGAGCCCGGCAACCGGCGCTACGCTGTCGCGTTCCGCCTGACGAACGACCTCGACGCGCTCTCCGCCATGGCGTTCGTCATCGTCCCTCCGATCCCGGGAGGGGAGACCGAGGTCGAGGAGACCCAGCGCCCGAAGACGCCCGAGGAGCTCGCCGCCGAGGAGAAGGCGAAGTTCCCGGCGCCGCACCTCGCCGAGTTCCCCCCGGTCGTCGTGCCGATGAACGGCAAGATCGTGTGGGACGCGAACGACATCGTCGTGGTGCCGTCCGGCCAGCCGCCCCTCATCCTCTCGGCGACGGCGACGGCGACGAATGCGAAGGACGCGCCGTTCGTCGACGGGAAGACCCTGCAGTACGTCCCCGAGCAGGACTACCGGGGCTCAGCATCCGTGACCTTCACCGTCACCGACGGCACGAGCGCCTCCGATCCGATCGGTCGTGTCGCCATCCTCACTATTCCGATCACCGTGGGCGATCCGAACTTCAATGACACCCCGCCGACCTTCACGCCCCGCACCGAGACCATGGAGGCGGGTGAGACGCCGCTCGACATCGACCTGCGCTCCTCGAGCTTCCAGCCCAATCCCGACAACATCCAGCGCATCCAGTACACGAACCTGAGCGGCACGACGCCCGACATCCAGGCGCAGATCACGGACGGCACCCTCAGGGTGTCGGCGGAACTCGGCGTGCAGCCCGGCACGTCGACCCGACTCACCTTCGACTTGAAGTTCGAGTCGTTCACGGTGCCCGGCTACGTCGACGTGAAGGTCGTGTCGTCGACGCGTGCCAAGCCGATCGCGACGAACGACGGGCCGATCGAGATGATCCGCAGCCAGTCGCTGGCGGTCGACGTGCTCGCGAACGACTTCAATCCGTTCAACGCCGAGGGGAAGCCGCTCCGCGTCGTCGGAGCGGAGGTCGACTCGGCGAACGTGGGCTCGAACGCGTCGGTCAGCTACAACGCCGGGGGGATCACGGTGCGCACCGGGTCGGCGTTCACCGGACAGCTCAGCGTCATCTACCGCATCGGCGATGCGACCATGGACCCTGCCCGCGAGGTGCAGGGCCGCGTCACGGTGATCGTGCGCGACCGACCCGACGCTCCGAGCATCACCAACATCGCGGGCGGTGACGGGAACGTCAAGCTCACCTGGCGGGCGAACGCCACGAACAACTCGCCCATCGGCAGCTATCTCGTCTCGGCCTCGCCGGGCGGCGGATCATGGACCTTCGACGCGTCCGCCGCCGGATCAGCCCAGACCCTCGGCGGCCTGGCGAACGGCACCACCTACAGCTTCAACGTCCGTGCGGTGAACAACATCGGCACGTCCGACGCATCGACGCCCGCGAGCGCGACGCCGTACGGCACGCCGACCGCCCCGAGGAACGTGGGCCACGGCTCGGTCGGCTATGCGCCGGCAGACGTCACGGTCAGCTGGGCCGCGCCGTCGGACACCGGCGGTGGAGGCGTGGAGTACCAGGTCCGAGTCGACGGCGGCGGATGGTCGGGGCTGCAGGGGGGCACCTCGAAGACGATCGCGAACCTGGGCGCGGGCACCCACACGGTGGAGGTGCGCGCGCGGAACAACGGCAGCGGGCAGACCGGTCCGGCCGCGGGCACGACGTTCGGCGTCGAGAACCGGCCTCCGCCCGCGTTCTCAGCCTCGGTCTTCAAGGGCGGGTCGGCGCCGTACTGCTCCGGATGCCACTACGTCGGCGTCGACTTCTCGAACCTTCCCGCTGGGCGGTACAACGTCGTGACGGAGATCAACGGCAGCTCCGGCAGCTTCTACGTCGGCACGTACGACCTCGGAAGCTCCGGCTCGCTCGTGCTCCAGAACGGACTCGGCCAGCGGAACAACGACTCGATCCGCGTCCGGTTCACCCCGACGGGTGGCGGCGCCAGCAAGTACTCGGATGCGACCTCGAACTGGGACGCCCTCCCCGTTCGCGGCGGGAACCCCTGATCAGGAGAACGAACGAATGTCAGTAACGCAAGAACAAGCCCTCTGGTTCCAGGACGCCTTCTCGAAGCTCGTCGACAACGTCGACCAGGCGATCCTCGGCAAGCGCGAGGTCATCGAGCTCGTGGTCACCGCACTGCTCTCCGACGGCCACGTGCTCCTCGAGGACTTCCCGGGCACCGGCAAGACGGTGCTCGCGAAGGCGCTGGCCAACACGCTCGACGGCACGAACTCCCGCATCCAGTTCACGCCCGACCTGCTGCCGTCCGACGTCACCGGCGTCACCATCTACGACCAGGGCAAGGGTCGCTTCGAGTTCCACCACGGCCCGATCTTCGCGTCGATCGTGCTCGCCGACGAGATCAACCGCGCGAGCCCGAAGACGCAGTCCTCGCTCCTCGAGGTCATGGAGGAGGGCAAGGTCACCGTCGACGGCGTCAGCTACGACGTCGGCAGCCCGTTCATGGTGATCGCGACGCAGAACCCGGTGGAGCAGGCCGGCACCTACTCGCTGCCCGAGGCGCAGCTCGACCGGTTCCTCATCAAGACCTCCCTCGGCTACCCCGATCACGACACGGCCGTGACGCTGCTCCTCGACTCGGCGAACCGCGCGCGCGCGTCCAAGGTGTCGCCCATCATCGCCTCGAGCTCGGTGAACACCATGGCGCAACTCGCCTCCGACGTGTACGTCGACGCGGCGGTCCTGTCGTACCTCAACGAGATCGTGGCGGCGACCCGGGCGCACCAGGACTCGGCACTGGGCGTCAGCATGCGCGGCGCCCTGGCGCTCGCCCGCACGGTGAAGACGTGGGCGATCGCCCACGGACGCACCTACGTGACGCCCGACGACGTTCGGGAGCTGGCCGTCCCCGTGCTCGCGCACCGCATCATCGTCGACCCCGAGTCCGAGTTCGCCGGCGTCACCGCCGAGGACATCGTCAGCCGCGTCCTCGTGGACATCGCGCCCCCGGCCTACCGGGCGGCATGACCGCCGAACCCGGCGCGCAGACGACACCCTCGCAGACGCGCATCGCATTCCGCGCGGTCGGTCGGTCGCTCGCGGCATCCGCTCGATCGGTCGCCGGCCGGCTCGCGCACGTCGCGCGCGCCGTCGCGGAGTTCTGCGCACCGGTGACGGGCGTCGTGTCCACGGTCGGATGGCTCGTGCTGGCGGCCGCGGCCGTGTCCCTCGTGATCGCCTTCACGTTCGGCTGGGTCGAGTTCGCCTTCCTCGGGTTCACCCTGCTCGCCGCCGTGCTCGTCTCGATCGCCTTCGTGTTCGGTCGCATGCACTTCCGGGTGGGCATCGAACTCCAGCCGGCGCGTGTCGTCGCCGGGGAGCGGGCGTTCGGCAGGCTCCTGGTCACGAACGCGGGCGGTTCGCCGTCGGCGCCGTCCCGCATCGAGTTGCCGGTGGGGGCGGGGCTCGCCGAGTTCGTCGTGCCCTCGCTCGCGCCCGAGGCGGAGCACGAGGAACTGCTCGCCGTTCCCACCAATCGGCGCGCCGTGATCATCGCCGGTCCTGCCGTGTCGGTGCGCGGCGACCAGCTCGGCATCCTGCGTCGCATGGTGCGCTGGACCGACCCGGTCGAACTGTTCGTGCATCCGGTCACCGCTCGGCTCCGGCCGTCCGCCGCCGGTCTCGTGCGCGATCTCGAAGGCGAGATCACCAAGGTCATCACCAACAACGACATCTCGTTCCACGCGCTGCGGGCCTACGAGCCCGGCGACGCCCTGCGGAACGTGCACTGGCGCACCTCGGCGCGGACCGGCCAGCTCATGGTGCGCCAGTACGAGGAGACCCGCCGCTCCCAGCTCGTGCTCGTGCAGGTGACCGAGCGCGCCCAGTACGCCTCGGATGACGAGTTCGAACTCGGCGTCTCGGTGCTCGCCTCGATCGGCGTGCAGGTCATCCGCGATGCGACGCGGCTCGCCGTGCTGACCGAGTCGCTGCCCCTTCGCACTGCGACGCCGACCGCGCTCCTCGACGATTCCTCGCGCATCGAGCTGGTCGACCGGCGGTTCCCGACCGTCCGCGACTTCGTGCGGGACGCCACCAAGCGCCTTCCCGCACCGAGCGTCGTGATCGCCATCGGCGGTTCCCTCCTTCCGCTCGCCGAGTTCCGCTCCATCGAGACCCTGTTCGGGGCCGACACCGTGACGATCGCGTTCCGCGTCGAACTCGGCGCATCCAGCACGATCACGAAGGTCGCCGGCACCACCGTCGTGACCGTCGGCGACCTCGCCGACCTGCCGCGACTGGTCAGGAGGGTCCGGCCATGAACCGACTTCCTCGCAACGTGACCAGCGACATCCTCGTGCTCAGCCTGCTCTCGGTGCTCGGCATCCTCGGCTACGAGACCTCGTTCGGTGACCTGAACTTCATGCTCGCGGCGGGAGCGGGGCTCGTCGTCGGCACCCTCGTCGCCGTCGCCGGAGCGGTGTGGCGCCTCGGCGTGCTCACCACGGTGCTGCTCGGCCTCGCCGCGTACTTCCTGCTCGGCAGCCCGTTCACCATGCCCGGAGAGGCGCTGTTCGGCGTGCTGCCGTCGCTCGCCTCCCTCGCGGGGCTCGCGTTCGGCGCGGTCTACGGGTGGGCCGACATCGTGACGATCGGCACGCCCGTCGAGGCGCCCTACTACATCGCCGTGGTGCCGTACTTCGCCGCCTGGCTGGTGTCGCTCGTCGGCACCATGCTCGCCACCCGCTGGCTCCCGAAGCGCCGCACCGCGCTCCGCGCGAGCGTGCTCCTCATCGGACCGATCGTGCTCTACCTGTCGGGGATCCTGCTCGGCACCGACGAGGCGTTCTTCGCCGGCGTGCGTGGTGTCTCCTTCGCGGTCATCGCCCTCGTCTGGATCGCCTGGCATCGCGGAACGACCGTCGAGGCGAGTGGCGACGGGGCCAGGCGCCTGCGCCGCCAGAAGGTCGTCGGTACCGCGTCAGTCGTCGTGGGCGCCGTGGTCGTGGGCGCGCTGGCCGGCGCAGCGGTCGCGCCGGTGTCGCCCGAGCGCTTCGTGCTCCGCGACGAGATCGTGCCCCCCTTCGACCCGCTGGAGTTCCCGAGTCCGCTCTCGGGATTCCGGAAGTACACCAAGGACCTCGTCGAGGACACCCTCTTCACGGTGCGGGGTCTCGAACCGGGCGACACGGTGCGCCTCGCCACCATGGACGCGTACACCGGCCGGCTCTGGAACGTCGCCGGCCCCGACGACGTGGGCGCCGACGGCGGCGGCTACGGCATCGTCGGCGAGTCCCTTCCCGAGCCCGAGCTGGCGGAGCTGGGGTCGGCGCGCGACATCGAGGTCGAGGTCGGCGAGTACCACGACGTGTGGCTCCCGACCGTCGGGTACGGCAGCTCGCTCCGCCTCCTCGACGAGGGCACCGCCGGACGAGCCGGGGATCTCCGCTACAACCCCGCGGCGGGCACCGCGGTGCTGACGAGCGGCGTCGCCGAGGGCGCGCGCTACGAGGTGCGCGCCAACGTGCAGGTCGAGCCCGACAGTGATGAGCTCATCGACGTGCCCGTCGCCGAGATGACCCTCCCCGTCGTCGAGAACTCGCCTGACGTCGTCGCGGCGAAGGCGTCCGAGTTCGCCGGCGATGCGGCGAGTCCGATCGAGCAGCTCCGCGCGATCGAGCGGGCGCTGAAGACGGGCGGATTCCTCAGCCACGGCCTCGCGTCGGACGCGGTCCCGTCCCGTGCGGGCCACGGGGCCGACCGCATCACCGAGCTGTTCACGCGCTCGCAGATGGTCGGCGACGCGGAGCAGTACGCCGCGGCGATGGCGCTCATGGCGCGCTCGCTCGGGTATCCGGCTCGCGTCGTGATGGGCTTCGCGCCCGACATCGCGGACGGCCAGGAGGAGGTCGAGGTCGTCGGCGACGACGTGACCGCGTGGGTGGAGGTGCCGTTCGAGGGGGTCGGCTGGGTCTCGTTCCGCCCGACGCCCGACAACATCGACGTCCCGCAGGAGCAGACGCCGAAGCCCAAGTCCGAGCCGCAGCCCCAGGTGCGCCAGCCTCCTCGTGCAGAACACAGCGAGGACGAGCTGCTCACGACCGTCGAGATCGACGAGACGGACGACGACGACAAGGACCCGCCGTTCACGATCCCCGGCTGGGTCTGGGTCACGGTGGCGGCGGTCGGCATCCCGGCTGCGCTCGTGTTCCTGCCGATGCTCGTCGTCGGGTTCGTGAAGGCGGCTCGTCGTCGTCGTCGCCGGTCGGGCCCGAACGACCGGCAGAGCGCCGCCGCCTGGGAGGAGCTCGTCGACCGCTACGCCGAGCTGGGCTTCGAGCCGCCGGAGCGAGCGACGCGTCTGCAGGCCGCGCGCATCCTCGAGCAGCAGTTCGACGAGCAGGGGCTCGCCGCGATCGCCCGATCGTCGGCAGCGGCGACGGACGGCTCGGCCTCGGCGCCGGCGCCCGTGCGACTGTCGACCCTGGCGGCGACGATCGACCGCGACGTCTTCGACGGGGCATCCGTCGATGACGAGGCCGTCGAGCGGCGCTGGACGGAGGCGGATGCCGCGACGGCGGTGGTCTCGGATGCGGCCGGCCGGGTGCGTCGATTCGTGAGCCGGTATCGGATCCGCCTGCGTCGGTAGAGTGGAGTGGTGGCCGAACCGGACTTCATCGTCCCCCCACCGGGGCTGATCCCGCCTGCGCCCGAGCAGCCCGCACAGCCCGAGCGCACCGACCCCGACCGCACCGTTCGCGCCGTGCCCGCACGCGTGCTGCCGAGCTTCGCCCCGCCGA
>NZ_WJSP02000087.1 GCF_009720255.1 Agromyces humi
GGGTCAGGGGGTCGGCGTCGCGGCATCCGTCGCCGGCTCGTCGCCCGCGGGCGGGGCCGACGTCACCTCCACGACCGTGTCGGCGGTCGGATGCTGCGCCCGGCTGAGCAGCACGAACGGCGCGGCCACCGCCGTGATGAGACCGCTCCAGAGCATCGACCCCGCGTAGCCGGAGAGGTCGGCCGAGCGGCCGAGGATCGGCTGGAACACCGCGCCGCCGGCGCTGCCGAGCAGCGAGTCGAACGAGAGCACGGTGGCCCGCTGCTTCGACGGGATCATGTCGTTGAGGTAGGCCCGGTGCACCGGATCGTCGACCGACGACGCGATGCCCCACACCGCGAGGAGCACGATGGCGACCCAGAAGTTGTTCGTGAACGAGAGCGCGATGAGCACGACCGCGCTCGATACCGTGGCGAGGAGGATCGCGGAAGTGCGCTTGTGGAACAGTCGCCGGACGAACGGCGCGATCAGCCCGCCGACGATGCCGGCGCCCGACAGGATGGCCGCCGCGAGGCCGGCGATCGAGTAGGCGCCCTCGTCGCCCCAGAGTTCGAGCAGGTACGGCTGCAGGGCATAGAACACGTAGATGCCGACACCCGCCGTGAACGGCGTGGCGAGCATCAGCCAGCGCACGGGCGGGTTGCCCAGCCCGTACTTCACCGAGGCGCGGAGCACCGTGCCGGTCGCCTTGATCGGCCCCTCACCCCGCTCGGGCGTGAACCCGAGATCGCGCATGGTGAGCGCAGCCACCACGAACATCACGGCGAGCACGGCGCCGCGGATGAGGAACGGCACGCCGAGGTTCGTGAGCTGCGCGATCACGCCGCCGAGCACCGACCCCGCGAGCATCGCCGCGCCGCCGACGATCATCGCCCTGCCGAAGACCGTCTCGAGGCTGCCGCGGTACTCGGTGGCGCGGAGCGCGTCGACGAGCCAGGCATCGACCGCGCCCGAGAAGAACGTGAACCCGAGACCCAGCAGGATCGAGACCACCGCCCAGGCCCAGAACGGCGACTCCCACACCCACAGGAGCCAGTAGAGCACCGTCGTCACGGCGAGCGTCACCGTGCCGAGCAGGTAGGAGGCGCGACGGCCGAGCGTGTCGGCGACGACGCCGGTCGGGATCTCGAAGAGGAACATGCCGGCGCTGAAGAACGCGTTCGCCGCGAACGCCTCGAGGTTGGTGAGGCCGGCATCGAGCAGGAACAGGGTGTTGATGCCCCAGATGAACGACGCCGCGAGGGTGTTCCCGAGCGTGAGCGTGTAGTACACCGCCTGCACGCTGCGCGGCGTCGGCGTGCGCGTCGGCCGCGTGGCGCTGGTCACGAGTCCCCCTGCTGAAGTCCCACCCGATCATCTTGCTCCGGTGCCGGGCGCGTGCCAAGGGCGGATGCGCGGGGCGGGGCGCGTGACGGCGCTGGACCGCGACTGGCACGCGTGGCGCGGCGCGTTGACCCGGTCGGACGCCGCCGATAGCCTCCGCACATGGTGCGCTTCCTCATTCGTGCCGCGGTGTTCCTGGGTACCGCGGCCCTCGGGCTCGTCCTCGCTGCGCTGCTCATCCCCGGATTCCACGTGCACCTGGCCGGATTCCTCGTGGCGATCATCGTGTTCGCCCTCGTCCAGTGGCTCATCGAGTGGCTGGTCGCGAAGGTCTTCCACCGGTCGGCACCGACGGTCGCGGGCATCGCCGGGCTGCTGTCGACGTTCATCGCGCTCTGGATCGCCACCATGATCACCGACGGCCTCAGCTTCGACGGGGTCGGCGCGTGGATCCTCGCCGCCGTGGTCGTCTGGCTCACCACGGCCGTGCTCGGCTGGCTCGCGGCGAAGTTCCTGCTCGACGACCGGGCCGCGGCGCGCCAGCGCTGAACGTCGGCTTGCCCGAAGGGGCAGGCGCGGCGAGACTGGACCATCTCCGGATGCTCCGGGGAGCCGACGAGGAACGAGGCGCCGTTGCCCACCATCACGAGTTCCGACGGTGTCTCGCTCAACTACCTCGAGGCGGGTGACGCGGCGGCGAGGCCCGTCGTGCTCATCGCCGGGTTCAAGGCATCGGCGGCGAGCTGGCGCTACCAGCTCAAGCCCCTCGCCCGCGCCGGCCACCGGGTGATCGCCCTCGACCGGCGCGGCCACGGCGCCTCGGGCATCGGTGCGGGCGACCACACCATGGATCGGCATGGCGCCGACATCCACGACCTGCTCACGGCGCTCGAGCTCGACGACGTCACCCTCGTCGGCCAGTCGATGGGCGGCAACGCGATCTGGGCGCTCGTGCAGCAGTTCGGAGCGAGCGGCATCCGGGACATCGTCATCGTCGACCAGACGCCGAAGATGCTGAACGCCGCCGACTGGGCCTATGGCTTCTACGACTACGACGAGGCGAACGCCGACACGTTCTTCGCCGACGGGATTCCCGACCCCGGCCGCCATCCGGCGAAGTCGAAGGGGCTGGTGCGCATCGCGCGCGTGCTGAAGGCGATGGAGCTTCCGAAGGGCGGCAAGCCCACGTTCACCGCCGCCGAGCTCGAACTGCTGCACGACCACGCCACGCGCGACTGGCGCGAGGTGATCGCCGGACTCGACCGCCCCGCGTTCTTCGTCGCCGGCGCCGAGAGCGAGTTCTGGCGGGCCGAGCACGCCGCGGCATCCGCTGCCCTGAACCCGGCGGCCACCTCGGTCGTCATCGAGCGTGACGGCCACGCGGCCAACATCGAGCAGCCGCAGAAGTTCAACGACGCGCTGCTCGGCTACCTGCGGCGCTGAGGGCGGGCGGTCGAGCGCACCGCCGCGCCGGGCTCACTGCCGCTGGCGCACCCACTCGCGTGCATCGTGGTGGGCGCGGTGCACGGCCTCCCCGATCCACTCCGAGCTCGTGTAGACGCGGTCGGCGCCGAGCCGGTCGAGGAGACCGCCAGCGGCGAGCAGTTCGCGCACGCGGTCGCTCGGCACCACCAGCCACAGCGAGGAGTCGTGCGCCTCGAGGTCGGTGAGGTAGCGCTCGAGCACGGCCACCGACGACAGGCCGAGCTCGTCGATGCCCCGCAGGCGCATGATGACCGCCGAGCCGACCGAATCGTCGGCGACCGCGGGCAGCTGCGCCTCGAACACCGGAGCGCTCGCGTAGAACAGGCTGCCGTACGGCTGCAGCACGACGACCTCGTGCGGCGGAACGGTGGCCACCGGGTCGATCTCGCGCATGCGGCCGTCGTCGTGGAACTCGAGCTGGCGCACCCGGAGCCGGTTCGACTGCTGGGCGACGAACAGGATGATGCCGAGGCCGACGCCCACGAGCACAGCGAACTGCAGCGGGATGAGGAGGGTCAGCACGAAGGTGACCGCCATGATCGCCGTCTGCAGCGCTCCGGTCTTCATCACCGAGATGATGCGAGCCGGCTTGATCGCTCCCGCGCCCACGACCATCAGCAGGCCGGCCAGGGCGGGCATCGCGACGAGCGAGACGACGCCCGACGCGACGAAGATCACGAGCGTCATCACGATGGCGGCGATGAAGAGCGCCAGGCGGGTGCGCGCGCCGGCCGCCCGCACGAGCGACGACGCCGACATCGAGCCGCCGACCGGCATGCCCCGGAACACGCCGGCCACGATGCTGCCGAGCCCCTGCGCGATGAAGTTGCGGGATGCGTCGGCCGGCTTGCCGTCGTCGTTGGGCACGGCGCCCGCCACGGCCGCGCCCTGCACGAGTCCGACGAACGCGAGCGACAGGGCCGGCAGCGTCAGGTACGCCAGGTCGCCGAAGGTCGGCAGCACGGGCGCCGGGAGCCCGGTCGGCACGTCGGCCACGTCGCCGACGACCAGCACGTCCCAGCCGAAGACCGAGGTGAAGAGGGCGGCGAGCGCCGACCCTGCGGCGATCGCGACGACCAGCCCCAGCGACCGCAGCGGCGTACGGGTGAGCACCACGATGAGGGCGATCGTGACGAGCCCGACCGTGAGCGTGGGCAGGTCGATCAGCCAGACGTTCGCCAGCGTGTCGATGGCCCGGACCACGCGGTTCGGGCCGCGCCCGGCGTACCCCGTGAGGTTCGTCAGCTGGCCGAGCACGATGTTCACGCCTACGGCGGTCACGAAGCCGGTCATGACCGCGGTCGGCACGAAGCGCAGCATCCGCCCGCCTTTCAGCACGCCCGCGACGACCATGAACACGCCCGTGAGCATGGCGAGCGTGAACAGGCCGCGATCGGGGTCGGGCAGCGCGCCGAGGTCGGTGTCCGACACGATGAGCGCCATCGCACCCGTGGCCTGCACGGCCATGAAGGTGCTGCTCGTGAGCACCGCGGCGCCGGCCATGCCGAACAGGAACGCGTAGATGCCGGCGACCGGGTTGACCCCCGCGAGCAGCCCGATGGCCAGCCCGTCGGGCACGCTCTCGATGCCGAGGATGGTGCCGGCGAGCGCGTCCTTGCCGAGCGTCTCCCGGCGGAACACCGAGCGGACGCGGCGCCACCACGCGGCGAACCAGGGCACGCGGGGCGGCGCGTTCGTCATGGACCCGACCCTAGACCCCGGCGCCGCGCGTGCGACAGGTGCGCGACCCCGCTACGCCGGGAACGCCTTGCCGGGGTTCAGCGTGCCGAGCGGATCGAGCGCGTGCTTGATCGCGGCGTGCAGGGCGATCACGCGCGGCCCGAGCTCCTCCGCGGCACCCGGGAGCTTCAGCAGGCCCACGCCGTGCTCACCGGTCACCGTGCCGCCGAGCTCGCGGCAGTCGTCGACGATGCGGTCGAACGCCAGCTTCGCCCGGGCCTTGGCCGCGTCGTCCCCTTCGGGCGCGATGATCAGCGGGTGCAGGTTGCCGTCCCCCGCGTGCGCGATGTTCGCGATCACCACGTCGTGCGCGGCCGCGGTCGCCTGGATCCGCGACAGCATCTCGGGCACCGCACCGCGCGGCACGCAGATGTCCTCGGTGAGCACCGGTCCGAGGCGCTCGAGCGCCGGGTAGGCGAGCCGGCGCGCGAGGAACAGGCGGTCGATCTCTGCGGCGTCGGCCGCCCGCTCGACGCCGACGGCACCGGCATCCGCCATGATTCGGGCCACGGATGCCGCGAGCGCGTCGCCCACCGCGCCGACCTCGTCGACCTTGGCGAGCAGCATCGTGTCGACGCCGTGCGGGAGGCCCAGCGACTGCCACGCGTCGACGGCCTCGACGCACGTGCGGTCGATGAGCTCGAGCGCCGCCGGGACGATGCCGGCCGCGGTGATCTCGGCCACGGCGACACCCGCCTCGCGGAGCGCACCGAACGAGCCGACGATGGCGCGCTCCTCGCGGCCGCCGATCGGCAGCAACTGCAGCGTGACCCGCGTGACGATGCCGAGGGTGCCCTCGGAGCCGACCATGAGCGCGGTGAGGTCGTAGCCCGTGACCCCCTTCGCGGTGCGCCGTCCGAGGTCGACCACGTCGCCGTCGGCGAGCACGACCCGCAGGCCCAGCACGTAGTCGCGCGTCACGCCGTACTTCACGCAGCAGATGCCGCCCGCGTTCGTCGCGACGTTGCCGCCGATCGTCGAGATGCGGTAGCTCGCCGGGTCGGGCGGGTACCAGAGCCCGTGCGCCGCCACCGCCTCGCGCAGCGTGTCGTTGATCACGCCGGCCTCCGCGACCACGTAGCGCTCGGCGACGTTCACCTCGACGATGCGCGTCATCCGCTCGAGCGAGAGCACGATGCTGCGCGCCATGGCGTTCGCGCCGCCAGAGAGGCCCGTGCCCGCACCACGCGGCACGATGTGCACATCGGATGCCGCGGCGAGGCGCACCACGGCCGACACGTCGTCCTCGTGCTCGGCGAGCACCACGGCGAGGGGCCGCTCGTACGGCGCCCACTCGGCGTCGTCGTGCGCGTAGGCGTCGAGGGACGCGGCATCCGTCAGCACCTGGTCGGCGCGGAGCATCCGGTGCAGCTCGGCGACGACCGTCTCACTGGTCTGCATGCGCGCTAGCTCGGTGCCAGCGGGTGCAGCCGCGAACGCCAGTCGTCGGGAACCCGGTCGCGGGGCGCCGGGGCACCCTGCGCCGTCGGCCGGCTGTCGGGCGCGGCGAGCTTCGGACCATCGACGGAACGGGCGGCGGCGTAGTCCCAGAACCAGTCCTCGCCCGGCTCGAACGACTGGGCGATCGGATGCCCCTCCTCGCGCGCGTGCCGGGAGGCGTGCTGCTCGGGCGAGCTGTCGCAGCATCCGACGTGCCCGCACTGCGCGCAGCGCCGCAGGTGCAACCACCAGCCGCCCGCCGCGACGCACTCGGCGCAGCCCTCGCCGGAGGGCGGAACATCGGGATCGATCGCCGGGGTCTCGTCGGTCATGCGAGCGAGCCTAACCCGGGCGTCGCGCGCCGCGCGCGCCCGTCAGAACTTCCTGGCGAACGGCAGCGGCTTCCGCATGCGCACGAGCAGGAGGATCGGGATGAGCACGTACGGCAGGTTGAAGGCGAGGAACTTCACGGGGTCGGGCGTGATCCACTCGGGCTCGCCGAAGAACTCCACGCCGAAGACGATGATGCCCGTGATCGACGCGATCATCGTCGCGTAGATGACGCTCGGCAACTGGATCCAGTTCCAGCCCTTCACGATCGAGATCACGAGCAGCACGTAGAACACCGGGTACACGAACGCCGAGAGTCCCGTGACGAAGCGCATCCACACCGGCGGGTGCATGAACAGCGGGTCGGTGTCGTGCGCGTACCACCAGTTCGCGTTCACGAGGAAGTTCGGGGACGGCTTCGAGAAGTCGATGCCGAGCGTCGGCACCATGTCGCTGATCATGCTCGTCACCGCGAACAGCGAGAACACGACGAGGAAGAACCAGTCGAACGGCCGCTCGCGCAGCGGAAGGTTCGGCGGGCGGCAGGGGTCGGCGGATGCCGCGGCGGCGGCGGGAGCGCGGGGCGCCTCGACGTCGGGGCTGGTCGGGGCGGTCATGGGGCACGAGCGTAGCGGCGACGCTGCATCCTCGTCGAGGTGGTCTTCATTCACCCGTCTTCTCGACGCGGTCTTCGTTCACCCGTCTTCTCGACCTGTCGATTCCGGCCGGTCGACCGCGTCGGTATGGTGACGGCGCGAATCGCGCGCCGGAGCGAGAGGATGACGACATGTCCAAGTACCTGATCCTGATCTTCCAGGACGAGGCGGCCGCACAGCCGTCCGGCGACTCGGTGAGCGCCAACTACCGCGCGTTCATGGAGAAGCACGCGGGGGCGCTCCGCGGCGGGGTCGCCCTCGAGAACCCGGCGACGGCGACCTCCATCCGCCGCGACGAGTCGGGCGAGTCGATCGTGACCGACGGCCCCTTCGCCGAGTCGAAGGAGGCGCTCGGCGGCACATTCCTCATCGAGGCGGCCGACCTCGACGAGGCGCTCGCCATCGCCAGGGAGGTGCCCGCGGGCATCGGCGTCGAGGTGCGGCCCGTGCGGGTCGTGAGCTGATGCCGGAGGCCGCCCGCGCCGATGTCGCACTCGCGCTGGAGCAGGCGCACCTCGAGTGGGGCTTCGTGCTGGCGGCCACCGTCCGCGTCGCCGGCGACATCGACTCGGCCGAGGAGGCCGTGCAGGACGCCTACGCCAGCGCCCTGGCCACGTGGCCGGCCCGCGGCATCCCGGCCAATCCGGCCGCGTGGCTCACAGTGACGGCACGGCGCCGTGCCCTGGACGTGCACCGTCGGGAGGCGACGGCCCGGCGAGCGCTGCCCAAGCTGGTGGACCCCGAGCCCGAGCCGATCGACGAGCAGGTCGAGGCGATGGAGGGTATCCCCGACGAGCGGCTGCGGCTCATCTTCACCTGCTGCCACCCCGCGCTCGCCCCCGAGGCGCAGGTCGCGCTGACGCTCCGCCTGGTGTGCGGCCTCTCCACCCCCGAGATCGCACGGGCCTTCCTCGTGCAGGAGGCGACGATGGCCGCCCGCATCACGCGGGCCAAGCGCAAGATCCAGGTGGCGAACATCCCCTACCGGGTGCCCGAGGGCGACGAGCTGCCGGCGCGGCTCGAGCAGGTGCTCGCCGTCGTGCAGCTCGTCTTCACGACGGGGCACTCCGCGCCGTCGGGCGCAGATCTCACGAGAGTCGACCTCGCCGAGCGCGGCGTCGAGCTGGCCCGCATGCTGCGTGCGCTGCTGCCGTCCGATCCGGATGTCGCGGGGTTGCTCGCACTCGTGCTCCTCACCGACGCGCCGGCATCGTCGCCGGTGGTGACGCGATGCGCTCGTTCGTGAACACGGTCGTTGCGCAGGATGCGCGCCTGGCCGCGGTCGAACGCGACGATGGGAAGTGACCGGCACGTGAACACCGCACCGGAATCGCCGAGGTAGACGGTCGCGGTGGCGCCGACGGCGAGATCGTCGCTGCGCACGTCGGCGCGAACCCCGCCGGGCAGCTCCACGCTCACGACGCGGAACGGCTCGCTGCTGCTGCCCCGTCGGTCGGCGACCAGTCGATCCTCGGCGTGCTCGCCGACGACCTTCGCCTCGATCGGCGTGTATGACGCGGCGGCGCGGGCGGAGGTGTCGACGATCGCCGCCACCGCGGACACGGCGAGCACGACCGCGAGCAGCGCGAGCACGAGGGCGGTGAGCGCCGGCGGTGGGTTGCCCGCGTCGCGGTGGGTGGGTCGTTCGACGGCGGCCAACCGTCGGCTACTTCAGCTGTCCGCGGATCTCTCCACCCGGGTTGTCGGCGTTGTGGACGTTGACGTAGTACGCACTCGGGTCCGCCTCGATCGCCGCGAGCAGGCCGGTCGACGCGGTGGTGCAGGCCGAGACGTCGAAGTCGGTCGACATCGGCACGACGAGCGGGATCACCACGCCGCCGGGAGCATTGCGCTCCCCGACGTGGACGTGGGCGGCGGTGGCCGGCGCGGACAGGCCGCTCACCTCGAGCGTGTAGCAGAACTGCGTGCCGTCGATCTCATAGGTGAACGAGCCGTGGGCGCCGAAGGCGGTCGGCTTCGGCGACTCCTGGCCGCCGGTCAGCGGGATGGCGGGTGCGGCCTGGGCTGCGCCCGCACCCGCGAGCGTGAGCGCGGCGGCCGAGAGTGTCAGCGCGACGATCCGGGCGCGCGTCTTCGTGAGCATGATGAAACCTCACCTTCGGGTTGTGATCGCACGCTACGCCGGCGGTCGGGGGGTCGCAAGGGCTCCCGGACCCGGGCGGGCGGATGCCGCTGCGGGGGCGATCGATCCGCGGCATCCGCTCGGTTCAGGTCTCGACGGATGCCCCGTGGTCGGCGAGCCATCCCAGCAGCACGGCGACGTGGTTGACCTGTTCGTCGCGCGCGGCGTAGAGCAGCGTGACCCGGTCGTGCGTGCGGCCGGCCTCGAGCAGCGCCTGCGCGCCCGGGGCGCCGTCGAGCTCTTCGCGGTAGCGGGCGGCGAACTCGTCGAACCGCTCGCGATGGTGGTGCCAGTCCGCGCGCAGCTCGGGGGAGGGGGCGGCGTCCTTCGCCCACTCGTCGAGCTCCGCGCGCTCCTTCTTCACTCCGCGGGGCCAGAGCCGGTCGACGAGCACGCGGTAGCCGTCGGATGCCGCGGCCGGCTCGTACACGCGCTTCATCACGAACCCCATGGCGCCAGTCTGCCCCGCGCTCGACACTGCGGCAACGACGCGGCTCCGCTACGCGGCGGACGCCTCGGCGATGGCGCGCGACGGGCTGGAGCGATCGTCGCCCCTCGGATGCTCCGCGACGATCTGCTGCACCGCAGCGCGTCCCGCGCGATTGGCGCCGACGGTCGACTGCGAGGGCCCGTAGCCGATCAGGAACAGGCGCGGTTCGTCGAGCGATCGGGTGTCCGCCACGCGGAAGCCGCCGTCGGGCGTGCGCAGCTTCAGCGGCGCGAGGTGGTCGAGGGCCGGGCGGAAGCCGGTCGCCCAGAGGATGACGTCGGCGGCGATGAAGGAGCCGTCGGGCATGCGCACGCCGTGCTCCTCGGCGGCGGCGAACATCGGATGCCGCACGAGCACGCCGCGCGCCTCGGCGGCCCGCGCCCAGGGCGTCCAGTGCATGCCGGTGACCGCGATCACGCTGCCGGGCGGCAGGCCCTGGCGCACCCGGGCCTCGACTCCGGCGATGGCGGCGCTGCGGGCGGCGAGGTCGAAGTCGTCCTCGACCCACTGCGGTTCGCGGCGCGTCATCCACACGGTCTCCGCGACGTGCGAGATCTCCTCGAGCAGCTGCACCGCCGAGACGCCGGCGCCGACGATGATCACGCGCTGACCGGCGAACTCCTCGGCTGAGACGTAGTCGGCCACGTGCAGCTGGCGGCCGCGGAATCGATCGAGCCCCGGGTAGAAGGGCCGGAACGGGCGGGTCCAGGTGCCGGTCGCATTGATGACGTGACGCGCGGCCCAGTCGCCCCGGTCGGTCTCGACGAGCAGGCGCCCGTGCGGGTCGTCGTCGCCGCGGCGCACCGCCGTCACCCGCACCGGGCGCTGCACCGCGAGGTCGAAGCGCTGCTCGTACTCGGCGAAGTACGGCGGCAGCGCCTCGCGGCTCGCCATCGCGGGGTCGGCGGGGGGCACGGGGAATCCCGGCAGCTCGTGGATGCCGTTCACGGTCGCCATGCGCAGCGACGGCCAGCGGTGCTGCCACGCCCCGCCGGGCGCGGGATTGGCGTCGAGCACGACGAAGGTCCGCGCCGCGAGGGCGTCGCGCACGACCGGCACGAAGCCCCGACGCTGCAGGTGGTAGGCGGCCGAGAGCCCGGCCTGCCCGGCGCCGATGACGGCGACGTCCACCTCGATTGCGCTCACGCCCATGCCAACCCCGCTGCCCGGGCGCGTATTCCGGCCTCCTCGATGGATAGGCTCACGGCATGCGCGCGGTGCGGTACGAGCGGTACGGCGGCCCCGAGCGGCTGCGGCTGGTCGACCTGCCGACGCCGCAGCCCGGATCGGACGAGGTGCTCGTGCGCGTGCGAGCCGCCTCCCTGAACTCGTGGGACTGGGACCTGTTGCGCGGCCGCCCTCTGATCACTCGGCTGGGCGGTGGGCTGCGCCGGCCTCCGCACCCGGTACTCGGTGCGGACGTGGCCGGCGACGTGGTCGCCGTGGGCGCCGGCGTGACGGAGTTCGGCGTCGGCGACCGGGTGCACGGCGACCTGTCCGGCGCCCGCTGGGCGGCTCGGAACGAGGTCCCGAGCCGCCGACTCTGGGTGACCAGCGGTGACGTCCACGTCTTTGACGGACAGCTGGGACGGGGCCCGTCGACGCCGAGATGGAGGGCCGTCGCCGACGCCCAGGCCTACAAGGTCAAGGTGGAGCGCGTGAGGTGCTGCCAGTCCCGAACGAAGGCGTCGCGCAGTACACCGCCGCCACCGGAAAGGCCTGGTTCGACGCGGCCGACCACCGACCCCACCGACGGCGCGCTGGGCGAGGAGCTCGCCGCCTACAAGATCTCGCGGTGGCGGACAGGAAGGCGACCTCGCCGGCAACGTCAGCCGCCCTG
>NZ_WJSP02000088.1 GCF_009720255.1 Agromyces humi
AGCTTCGCACGTCCAGGGAGACGTCGAAGGGTGCCACCGACAACAAGGTCAGCGTGTACGTGGAAACCCCGACCGGGATCCGCCCCTACGAGACCCTCTCGGGCGGGCAGAAGTTCCGTGTCGACCTAGCGATCCGTGCCGGCCTCGCCGCCGCGATCGCCCGAGGCACTGGCACCCCGATCCGCACGTTCATCCTCGACGAAGGTTGGGGCACGCTCGACGAGAAGGGTGTCCTCTCCACCATCGACACGCTGTTCCGCCTCTCAGAGGAGACGAACGTCCTCACCGTGTCGCACATCGATTCCGTCCGTGACGCGTTCCCAGCACGGGTGGAAGTGCGCATGGATGGTGGCACGTCGGTCGCGGAACTGGTGGCGTGACGATGACGGTCATCAACAGCTTCACCGGCGACTACGCATTCCTGTCGAACTTCCATGTGGAGAAGGACGGGAAGACGGTGGAGCATCGATTCCAGGCGGCGAAGACGAAGTCGGCGTACGAGAAGAGCCTCATCATGAAGGCGCAGAACCCCGGCGCCGCGAAGAAGCTCGGGCGGACCGTGACGCTCCGCCCGGACTGGGAGCAGGTGAAGGTCGCCATCATGGTGAACCTCGTCCGTGAGAAGTTCACCGACCCGGAGCTCGCCGCGCTACTCCGCGCGACCGGCGATGCCACCCTCATCGAGGGGAACCTCTGGAACGACCGGTTCTGGGGTGTGGACCGACGCACCGGGTACGGGAAGAACGTCCTCGGGCACACGCTGATGTTGGTCCGCGCGGCGCTGTAACGACCGGTGCGAACTGTTGCGGCCGCCCGCGCATGTTCTGGATGCTGACGCGCCCAGGCGTCGCGGGAGGAGCACAGGTGGACACGGGCGGCGACCCATTCGGCGGTATCCCCGAAGCGCTGGCGAACAGCCCGTGGCTGGCGAGCCTGTGGGGGTACGGACTTCTCGCCCTCGCAGCGCTCGGTTTCGCTGTGATCGTCATCTCGTTCGCGGTGCATCGGCCATGGCAGAAGGCGCTCACCGTGCCGCTCGCATTCGTCGGCACGCTCGCATGCCTGGTCGGCGGGATGCTGATGCTGACGCTCGACCTGCCCGACCCGGACACCACGGCCGACGTCGAAGCGCAGGTGGTCGGCCCCTGACCTCGGGATCGGCGCAGCAGTGTCGACTGTTCGCCGCATGGCTCCCCGGCATGACCCACGAGAAGCGCCGCCCCGGCGCCCGCGCCCACACCTCCCGGGTGAGCAGCTTCGACGACCAGCGTGAAGGGCGCATCGATCGCCTGCAAGGCGAACTGGCTGTGGCGCTGGCAGCCCTGGCGGACGCGGAAGCCGTCGTCCTCGAAGCCGGGGACGCCCTCACAGCCGCGAACGCCCGCGAAGCCCGCACCGCGGTCGACGATGCCGCGGAAGCCGTCACGAAGCTTGAGCAGACGATCGCCCAGACCGCCGGCGCCGACACAACCGTCTCCGTCCACCGTTGACCGTCCCGCGCCCGCGCATGGTGTGAACGGAAGGAGCACCATGTCGAACATCATCCACGGGCTCTCGGACCTCCCGTCCGTCGACCTGATCACACCTGACGGGATCGCCGCCGCTGACCGGCACTTCGCAGAGGTCAGCCCGAGCACCCCGGCCTGGCAGCGGCAGATGATCCTCGAGGTCGCCGCGCGCGACTGGTCGCACGGCGAGGAGGAGCGGGTCCTGAAGCAACTCCGCCACTACCTCGACCTCACCGGCACCCTCCGCGTGGTCGCTGCGATGGTGTCCGCGTCCGTGCCGCCCGCGAAGCCTGCACCCGCAACCGTCGTGGAAGT
Organism: Agromyces humi; assembly: GCF_009720255.1. Classification (GTDB taxonomy): domain Bacteria; phylum Actinomycetota; class Actinomycetes; order Actinomycetales; family Microbacteriaceae; genus Agromyces; species Agromyces humi. The sequence goes on from NZ_WJSP02000088.1 coordinate 1,824, forward strand.
GTCCCACCAGGAGCTCCGTGCCCGGATCGCGGACCTCGAAGAGGAGCTCGAGCGCGCCAAGCAGACCCGGCCAATCGACGACATCGAAGCCGACCTCAACGGGATGCGATACCTTCTGAACGGCTGAATGGGCCCGTTCCTTTGTCGCAGCGAGAGCCGCTGCATGTTCGAAAGGACTGAACCATGCCCGTAAACCACCCCCGCACCTGGGTGCCCGTCGACCTCACCGTCGTCGAGGCCGCCGTCGCGAAGCTCGAGGAGACCAACGACTTCGGTCGCGCGCTCGACGTCATCGCGTTCCTGCCGGCGCTCGTCGGCGAGATCACCGAGCTTCGCTCCCGGATGGGAGAGGTCGCTGACCTGTACCACGACCGGGTGAAGGAGACCGCCGAAGGCGGGATCACCGACGCGGAGGAGATGTTCCTCGCGGACATCTCGAACGCGATCCGCGACTGACCCCGGACGGACGGCGCGGGATACCCACCCGCGCCGTCCGAAGCGGTCTTGTCGCCTGTCAGCGCTGGGAGTAAGGTGCGAGGCGGCTGGGCGCCGATCAGTGGCCGACCGAGCGCCCGGCCGTCATGTTCAGGCGACAAGGGGGACGCCATGCCGTTGGTGCAATGGTTCGACCTGCCGTACACGTTCGACGTCCACCAGCGAGGCAGCGACGGCGTCACTCGAGGGTTCAAGCTCAGCCTCTACGCGTCGCCTGAGGTCTCCTCGTTCATCCAGTTCTTCGGATCGGCGGAGCAGCAGCACATCGTCGGAACCGTCAAAGGGTATGCGACGGCGCAGCACGACATCGAGTTCGGCGTCCTCTGGAACGACCGCAAGGCAGGCCGCTACACCGGCCGCTTAGGTGGGGACCGTAAGCTCCGCGGCGAAACCGTGCAGGTTGAAGGGTCCATACCCGACGACCATGATGACTCGACGCTCTGGGACTACATCCTGAGCCCGATTGCATTCACCTCTGTGCCGCTCAGAGCTATCTGGTGGGCGGACGAAAGCAACCTCTGGCACCCCTGACCCGCACTGGGCGCCCCTACACGTCAAGGAGCGCGAGCACCTTGTCGCGCTCCGCCTGGATTGACACGGTCCTTCCGGCGAGTTCGTCAAGCATCCCCTGCAGCGGCCAGACGGAATAGGCTCCGTATCGGGCCGAGTAGATCCCGACCCGGTCGATCTTGAAGACGTCGATGGTGTCGAAGAGGGCGTACCCGATCAGCTGGTACACCTGCGGTTCCTTCAGTGTGTCCTCACGCTCGTTGGTGCGCCGGCTCACGGTGCCCAGCTGCACCTTGAGGTCGATCAGAGTACCTCCAGCGATGAGGTCCGCTTCGGCGTGGCAGAGCGTGTGCAGGTACATCTGCGGACCCAGGCTGTAGGGCCCTTCGAGGTGCGGGAGAAGCTGTTCCTCGGCGAGCCGTCGCAGCTGTCTGAGTTGCTCGATTCCTTCTGCTGGGGCAACGGCCATCATCGCCGGCAGTGAGCTGTCCTGCTCGTACAGGATGGGGAAGAGCGGACCCTGGGTGGCGGCTTGAATGGAGCGGTAGGCCTCGGTGAAGAGTGCGAGCGCCCAGCAGGCCCGGTAGAACTCCTCGCTGTGTGAGTCCTCCCGCTGCGCTGCGTGCACGACCTCCGAGACCACGGCCGCTGCCTTCGAAATCCTCGAGTTCCAGACGAAGTTCGGCCGGAACCTGCATGGCTCGTGGGTGGGGTCGAGCAGCAGCCGGAGCATCACGTCGAACGCTGTGCCAACGGTGCCGGCAGGGACGCCTGCGACGCCGTCCACGATCAACCGACCGGAGCGCTCCTCGTAGTCCTTCCGAAACGGCAGGGTGTTCGGGAACGTCTCCTTGAAGTACGCATGCAGCGGCGTCTTCGATGACCGGAGCGCCCCGGTCAGGCTTTGGGTAATGGGCACTGGCACATCATCCCGGTTCCGTCGGACGTTCGGGAAACCTCCTCATGTGCCGCGCATGGCGTGGGTATGGACTCAACCACCCCTGACGCCGTCGACCCTCTCGACCCGACCGCCATCGCCACGTTCATCGCCCTGCTCGACGCCGCGATCTCCACCAGCGAGACGTTCCGGTACGCCGACCTGCTCGAGCGGGCAGGTCTCCCACGGACGGCGTTGGAGGACTGGACGCTGGTCCCGAAGATCATCGCCTGGGACGAGCGGCGCGGTTTCGCACCGACCGAGTACGCACGAGCCAACTTCCCGCGCATGGACTCGGTATGAGCCGCAGAGCCGTCATCGACCAGGTCCTCACCGACGAGTACGCCGCCGACCGTGTCAGCCGTACCGTGCTGGACCGGCTCGCTGACGAGCTCGACGCCAACTGGGACGGCTACACCGCCGTCGAAGCCGGTGGCGGGCGCACCGTCGCCGACCAGGCGATGCGGCTCATCTGGGGCCGGCTCGTGTCGATGTCCAAGGCGGTCGACGCTGCTGCGGCGATCGTCGCCGCGCTCGAGGTCGCACCCGAGGCGTACCTCCGTGACCGGAAGTTCGACGAGTTCTCCGCCACGGTCGGCGAGGAGTTCTGGACGGTCGACGTCCTGAAAGCGTCCGACGACGACTTCATCTCGGGCGCACTCGTGTCCGCCACCCACCGGAAGCGGATCTTCGACACGATCGCAGCCCACCTCGCAGGTGAGGCAGCCCTCGCGAAGCCGATGACCCTCGCCATGGCGATCGCCGCCTAACCCCAAGGAGCCACCATGACGACCGTCATCCACCGCACCGGTGACCTGTTCACCTCCGACGCACCCGCGATCGGACACGGCGTCAACGTCGACCCCGGCGTCATGGGCTCCGGCATCGCCGTCCTGTTCCGCGACCGGTTCCCCGGCATGCACGCCGCGTACAAGGTCCTCTGCGGCCGCAAGGTGTTCCCGGTCGGCACCACGATGATCTGGGACGGCGAACCCGCCGGGCCGATCATCTACAACATCGCCTCCCAGGACAAGCCCGGCCGGAACGCCCGCATCGACTGGCTCGAGTCAGCCGTGAAGGCCGCCCTGATCGACGCCGACCAGCGCGGCCTCGACCGGATCGCACTCCCACGCATCGGCTGCGGCATCGGCGGCCTCGACTGGGCTGACGTCGAACCGACCCTCGAACGTCTCGCCGGGGAGCACACCGCCGACCTCGAGATCTGGACGCTCTGATCGCCGCCCGCCGCAGCGCCGGGGACGTCCACTGGACCCTCCCCGGCAAAAAGCGCCCGTTCGCGTACTCCACGCTGGCAACCAGCGACCTCGTTTCCGCCCTCGCGGAAGACGGGCACACCGTAGACAGTGCCGCTGCAGCGATCAACTACGACGACGAGGCCGTGACCATCCTGCAGACAATGTCCGCCGCCGGCCACGGCGAGACGGTCCTCGCAGAACTCGTGCGCTGACCCGCGCTTTCAGCGGACGCTGAAACGTCTCGTACACCGAACTCGCGCGTCAGGCCGCCGCGAACCCGAACGCCGCGGCGACGTCACCCGTGACGAACTCCGCGCGGAGCTCGAGCACGCCACCGACAGGTGACAGGTACAGGACCGCTCCGGCTGGAAGGGTGATCGGAATGCCAGCGCTCGTGGCGACGACCATCGAGGTGCCGTTCGAGGCGACGATGAGCCTCCGGATCTGCCGGTGGTGTCGGAGCCCGACGATGAGATCCGACCCGATGAACTCGACGACGGGTCGGTTCGAATTCGTGGGGACGCCCCTCGGCGGCTGCTCGCGAGTGAGCACCCCACTCTCAAGGTCGATCGTCTGCCACCACGCGGCGCTGACGCCGGTGATGCGAAGCGATCCGATCGCAGAGTGCCGGCGGGTGAGCGCGACAACCGGGCTCGATACGGTCAGTTCCACAGGTCCGGCCGCGACCGGCTTGGCCGGCGCCGCTTCCGCAACAGGTTCGGTCGCAGCCGCAGCCGGCCGGGTGAGGTTCAGGAAGTCCACCGCGCGTTCCGGAGCGGTCTCGACAGTCTCCCCTGGCTTCCGGCGCCGGCGGAGGTAGACGATGTCCGATCGCGAGGATCGGAGGTCCATCAGAGCGCCATCCCGAACGCGTTCAGCACCCCGGCGATCCCAGTGGTGAACCCGTCGCCGAGCGCCCGGAACTTCCACTGGCCCTTGTAGCGGTAGAGCTCGCCGAAAATCATCGCGTTGACGCCGTCGCTGTTGCGGGGCAGGTCGAACCGGAGGATGTCGTGGCCTTCACGGTCGGCGACGCGGACGTACGCGCCGCGCACAGAGTCGAAGGTTCCAGGCTTGCGAAGGTCGGGATCGACGTAGACGACGAACACGATCTCGTGCACCGCGGCGGGGATGGCGGCCAGGTCGACGTCGATCTGCTCCTGGTCCCCATCGGTGACGTACTGAACTGCGCCGGAAGCTGCGGTCAGCTGGTTGAAGAACACCATCGCGTCAGCGTCGACGGCTCGGCCGTCCTCGTCGCAGATGATTGCGGAGGGGACCAGTTCAGGCATCGGGGAGTTCGACGGGACGACGTCCCACCCGAAACCGATCAGGAGGTCGCTGAGGAGCGGGTTGGCGGCATTCACCGGGGCGTTCTGGCCCGACTGAAGGGTTGCGCTCATGATTTCGTCCCGGAGTGGTCGTACTTGTTCTGGAGGAAGATCGCTTGAGCTTCCATCGCGGTCATCGCGTCATCAGCGACATGCGCGGCCATCGCCCTGGTGGTCCGTTCGATGCGGTCGAGCTGCTCGATGAGCATCCGGTCGCCGCGGCCCCCGTCGGCTCGGTCGGCGTCAGGCAGGCGCAGGAACAGTTCCAGTGAGGTGGGGACATAGTCGGTGATGACGGAGAGGATCTCGATCTCCCGTTCGATCAGCACCGGGTGGGTTGCGGTTCGCTCGATGACGGGTCGGAGGTTGTCGTCGATGGTTCGTAGGGCGGAGTAGGCGGCCGGTGACAGCTTCGGCGAAGCCGCACGGGAGGCGCTTGCGAGCCCGTCCAGGGAAGCGATGGCCCGGTCGGTGAACGTCTGCTCACCGGCCGGCTGCGACGGCTGGATGACCGGCTGCGGGCGGGTGAACAGGTTGTCGATCCAGGACATCGCTTCCCTCTCTGGTCTGGCGGGCGGTTACGCGGAGATCGCCGGCTGCTGAGCGGCGGTGTCGAGCGCGCGTGCACGGTCCAGCTGCGGGCGGGCACGCTCCAGCTGGGCGCTGAGCTGACCGATCGACTGGGCCATGTTCGCGTTCGCCTTCGTTTTGAACGTCTCGATCTCGTCGAGGGTGGCGAACAGGTTGTCGAACGAACGCTGCAGCGTCTCCACGGACAGTGCCGGGCTGGCCGCCTGCTCATGGATCCGGGCGGTCTGCTGCCGCATCATCTCCGCGGTCGCGAGGATCGTCTTCTCCGTGGTCGCCTTCACAGCGTCCAGCTGGTCGAGGACGAGCTTCTGGTTGCTGAGGGCCTCAGCGACGATGATCGCCGTGCGAAGCGCGGTGATGGTGGTGGTGCGGGCCCGGTCGACGCCCTTGATGAGCTCGACGTTATTCTTCCTGACCATCTCCATCGCCATGTACCCCTGGATCGCGACGGCGAGCTGGGTGAGGAGGTCCTGGTGTCGCTGGCGGACGGTGAACAGCATGTCCGCCTCCATCACCTGGGCGGCCTGCACGTTGCCGGCGGCGCGCAGCTGGTCGACCTGCCCGACGAGCTCCCGGTCGATCGCGTCGGCGAGGATGATGTACTCGTTCAGCTGCCCCATGGAGTCCCAGAGCTTCTGCTTCTCCAGCTGCAGCGACGCGTTGTCCTTCTGCAGTTCGTCCTGGCCGGCGATGAGCGCCTTGATGATCCCGTCCAGCTGCTGCTGCGCGGACTCGTACCGCTGGAAGTACTTCCGGACCTTGTTGCCGCCGATGAGTCCGAGGAACTTCTGGCCCCGGTTCAGGTCGGCGGCGTTCGGGGTGAGGTCCGAGACGGTGGAGCGGAGCTCGGCGAGGCTCGTGACGACCTTCGTGGTGGTGTCCTTGCCGTTCCGCTTGGCGCCGGCGACGGAGGTGGTGGAACGCTCGAGCATGCGGCTGGCTCCGTCACCGGTGGCGGCAACCTCAGACTTCGCGAGCGTCTGGATGTCGTTGAGCTTGGCGACGAACTCGGGCGAGTTCGGGTTGTACTTCACCAGGTCGGTGACGAAGCCCTTGGCCTGCTGGCCGATCTCGAGCTTGCGGCTGTCGTCGACCGGCTTCAGCATCGATTGGGCTGAGTTGGGCTGTACGTCCTCGACGGGCTCGGGGACGTTCAGCACGAGCGTGGTGCCGGGCTCTTCGTCTGGGGCGAGCAGGGTCATGGTGCCTTTCCTGTGGCGTTGATGGTGGGTGTGGGGCCGGACGGATGCCCGGCCCCGTGTGGTGCTGCGAGGGTCAGATGTTCACGCCGAAGTCGCGGGCGACTCCGCCGAGGCCGTCGGTATAGCCCTGGCCGACGGCCTTGAACTTCCACTCGCCGTTGTAGCGGTAGATCTCGGCGAAGACGGCGGAGTTCTCACGGGAGAGCTCCTCGCCGAGGTCGTAGCGGACCACCTCGGTGCCGGTTTCGGTGTTCTCGATGCGGACGTAGGAGTTGCGGACCTGGCCGAAGTTCTGGCCGTTCGCAGGGGTGCCGTGCATCGAAACGACGATCACGACCTTGTCCACGTCGGCGGGCACCTTGGTGAGGTCGACAATGATCTGCTCGTCGTCGCCGTCTCCTGCGCCGGTGCGGTTGTCGCCCTGGTGGACGACGGATCCGGCGGCGTCGGACTTCTGGTTGTAGAAGATGAAGTCGGCGTCGGAGCGGACCTTGCCGTTGGTGCCGACGAGCAGGGCCGAGGCGTCCAGGTCGAATGCGTCACCGTTCGTGGTTCGGGCGTCCCACCCGAGTCCGACGAGGGCCTTCTGCAGGCCGGGGTCGGTCTTGGTGAGGGAGAGGTTGTCGCCCTTGTCGAGGGTGAGGGTCATGGGGGTGTGTTCCTTTCGCGGGTTGGGTGTTGCGGGTGGTCAGGCGGCCTTGGCGGCCGGGATGAGGTCCTTGGCGGTGCGGCCGTTGGCCGGGGTTCCGAGGGCGGTGATCTGCCAGCCGGCCCCGGCGCGGGTGATCTTGGCGATGACCGTGCCGGTGAGGTTCCCGGTGTCGGCGAGGTTGTAGCGGACGGTCTCGGTGTTGCGGGCGTCGGTGTTGTCGACAACGCGGGCGAAGACGTTCGCGACCTTGTTGAACGTCTGGCCCTGGTAGCTGGTGACGACCAGCACGATCGCGTCGACGTTGGCCGGGACGTTCGGGAGGTCGACGACGATCTGCTCGTCGTCGCCGTCTCCAGCGCCGGTGAGGTTGTCGCCGGTGTGTCGGATGGAGCCGTCCTTGGAGCGGAGCTGGCTGAACGAGACGACGTCGACGACCTGCTTGTCGGCGGTCAGGAGGATGGCCGATGCGTCGAGGTCGATGTTGCCGCCTCCGCCGCCGAAGAAGCCGCCGCGCTTGGCGGCGTCCCAGCCGAGGCCGAGGGTGACCTTCGTGAGTGCGGAACCGTCCTGCTTGGTGAGGCTGAGCGACTGGTTCTTGGTGAGGGTGAGCGTGCTCATGTAGCTGCTTCCTTTCAGGGGTGGGTGCAGGTGCCGGGACCGTCCCGGCCCCTGCAGTTCTCGTCGCTAGGCGGTAACCGCTGCGGCGGGCTCAGGCTCCGGCGCGGCGGTCTGCTCGCGCCGGTTGCGGATGATGGAGGTGATGAACGCCGCTCCGATGAACGCGACGCCGATCAGGCCGGTGACCACCTCGGGGATGTCGAAGCCAATGCTGACGATGAGGATCGCCGCGAGGGCACCGATCGCCCAGTGGGCGCCGTGGTCGAGGTAGACGTAGTCGTTCAGGGTTCCCTGGCGGACGAGGAAGATCGTGATCGACCGGACGAACATCGCACCGATGAGGCCGAGTCCGAGGGCGATGATGATCGGGTCTGCGGTGATCGCGAACGCGCCGACGACGCCGTCGAAGGAGAAGGACGCGTCGAGGACCTCGAGGTAGAGGAACGAGAAGAACGCGGCCTTCCCGACGAGCTTGGCGACGTTCGACGGTCCCTTGTTGGCGTTGAGTGCACGGTCGATGTCCTCAGCGGACCCGTGGATGCCAGGGTTGTCGTCCTCGTCGGCGCCTTCGAAGAAGGAGCCGAGCGCGTTCACGGCGATGTAGGTGATGAGTCCGAGCGCTCCGGCGATGAGCACCTCTGCCGGGTGCTCGGTGAGAGTCGATCCGGCGACCAGCGCGATCAGCGACACGACGAACGACAGGGAGTCCAGCTGGCCGATCTTCGCGAGCGGCGTCTCCAGCCACGTGAGCCACTTGATGTCGCGGTCCTCGAAGACGAAGTCCAGGAACAGCATCAGGAGGAACATCCCGCCGAAAGCGGCGATCTGCGGGTGGGCGTCGTGGAGGTAGTGGCCGTAGGTGCCGGCGACATCCGGGTCGCCCTTCTCGAGCGCGAGGGTGACGACCTCGGGGATGGACAGGCCGGTGGTGATCGCGACGAGTGCGAGCGGCATGAGCAGGCGCATGCCGAACACGGCGATGACGATGCCGATGGTGAGGAAGATCTTCTGCCAGAAGGCGGACATGTTCTCGAGGATGCGTGCGTTCACGACGGCGTTGTCGAAGGAGAGGGTGACCTCCATGACGCCGAGGATGGCGGTGAGGGCGACAGCCGCCCAGCCACCGTAGAAGTACGCGACGATCATGGCGGCCGCGGTGACGATGAGGGACCAGTTGAAGGTCCGGAGGAAAGTCTTCATGGTGGGGAGCTCGTGGTGAGCCGGTGTCCTTTCCGAGCGGGGTGTGAGGTTCGGTTGAACGCTTCGGCACATCCATGCGCGGACTTTCGCCGCATTACTGTCTTCGGGATGTTTCCGAGCCTGCCGCGCATGTGCTCGTCATGGAGAAAACACTTCCCAGCCCCGCCTCAGGTGCTGCCGTTCATCGCGGCGCCGGCTTCGTCATGGACGCTCTCGGGCTGACGTTCACTTCCGGTTCGCAGCCGTTCCCGTTCGACGCGGTCACCGGCATCGCGCTGCGCCGAAACCCCAGACGCGCGCACTTGTTGACATCGAAGCTGCTCGGGAAGCACTACCCGCAGTCACCGGCGCTGATCGAAGCGGCCGCGGAGGTGGTCGCGTCCAAGGTTTGGGCGGCACTTGCCGATGTGCCGGAGAGCGTCCCGGCCGCGTACACACGACGCCTCGCTGATGCGTTGGACGGTGCAGGTCTGACAAGCGCGCCCAGGCAGGACCTCACGGTCTTCGGCGACCGGCTGACCGTTCTCGGATTCGCTGAGGCTGCCACCGGTCTCGGTGCGAGCGTCGCTGCGGCGCTCGGCGCGTACTACGTCTCCACGACCCGGTACCCGGTCCGCTCACGTGCCGAGTACGGGTCGTTCCAGGAGGAGCACTCCCATGCCCCGTCCCACTACCTCACCCCGGCTGACCGTGGAGCGCTCGACGACCGATCCAAGACCGTGGTCCTCGTCGACGACGAACTGACCACGGGGAAGACCGCCCGGAACACCATCCGGATGCTGAACACCCTCACC
>NZ_WJSP02000089.1 GCF_009720255.1 Agromyces humi
GACGACCGTGGCGCGCACGCCGAACGGCTCAAGGAGCCGCAGGAGCTCAGCGGCGATGCCGCCGGCTCCGACGATCACCACCTCGGCGCCGAACAGCGTGCGGCCGCGCTCGTCGACTTCCCAGCGCTCGGCTCGTATCCGCATCGGCACCTCGCGCAGCACGGCGAGGGCGAGCATGAGCGCGTGCTCGGCGACGGGCTGCGCGTACGCGCCCTTGGCGCTCGTCCAGACGCGTCCGTCGTCGCGGAAGCGGGCGAGCAGCGGCGCGAACGCGTCGACCCCGGCCCACGGCAACTGCACCCAGGAGACGTCGGGGTGCGCGTCGAGCGCGCTCCGCAGCTCCTCTGCACCGGATGCCGCGGTCCAGACGATCCCGCGGGTCTCGGGCCCGAGCGCAGCGACCGTGCCGCCCGCGCTGCGCACCGCCGCGGTCAGGACCGCGTCGCCGTCGGGCAGCACCGCGATCGGTCCGGGCGACGCCGGACGCCAGGAGCCGGTCGTCGGCGGTTCGGAGCCCGCGACCACGCGGTGCGCACGGCGCGGCGTCGCGGCATCCATCATGCCGTCGGACCGTCCTCCAGCTCGTCGATCACCGCGTGGCCCGCGTCGAGCGCGCCCGCGAGGGCCATCACGTACGGGTGGGTCGGGTCGTCGAACACCTCGTCGATCGTGCCGAGCGCCGCGAGCTCCCCCTTGTCGAGCACTGCGATCCGATCGGCGGTGCGCCGCAGCACCGGCAGGTCATGGCTGATGATGAGCGCCGAGAACGAGTGGTGCTCGCGATCGCGCAGCTCGCTGATGAGCTGCGCGACGGCGTCGCGCACCGTCAGGTCGATGCCGGCGGTGGGCTCGTCGGCGATCAGCAGTGACGGGCCGAGCACGAGCGCCTGGGCCAGGGCGACGCGCTGGCGCTGTCCCCCGCTCAGCTCGTAGGGGAACTTGTCGAGCATGCCGAGCGGAAGCCGCACCGCGTCGATCATCGTCGCCACCCGCGTCTGCAGGGCCTTGCGGTTGTACCGCCGGTCCCGCTCCAGGATCGGCTCGGCCACGATCTCGGACACCGTGCGATCGCGCGGCAGCGTCGCCGCCGCATCCTGCGGGAGGTAGCCCACGTGGAACCGGAGCTGGGGCACCTTGCGGCGCGGCAGCGAACGGAGGCGATGCCCGAGCACCGTGGCCTCGCCGCCGGTGATGACGGGTCGCACCTCGGCCGACTGCGGATCGAAGGCGACTCCCGAGAGCACCTTGGCGAGCGTGCTCTTGCCGCTGCCCGCGCTGCCGAGGAGCCCGAGCACCTCACCGGGGTGGATGGTCAGCGTCAGCCCGTGCAGGGCGACGTGCGCAGGGCTCGGCCCGTGCGACGGGTACTCGAGCGACAGGTCGCTCAGCACCACCGGGAACCCGTGCGCCGCGCCCCGCATCAGTCGGCCTCCCGGAGGCGGCGGAGCTCCTCACGCCGCTCGGCCTGCGCGGCCGGGTCGGGCACGGGGAGCGAGGCCAGCAGTCGCTGCGTGTACGGGTCGACGGGCGAGCCGAGCACCTCGATGCCGGTGCCCTCCTCCACGAGCCGCCCGTGGTAGAGCACGGCGATGCGGTCTGCGACGAGGTCGACCACCGCGAGGTCGTGGCTGATGAAGAGCGACGCGAACCCGAACTCGCGTTGCAGCTCGGCGAACAGTTCCAGCACGCGGGCCTGCACCGACACATCGAGCGCCGAGGTGGGCTCGTCGGCGATGAGCAGCTCGGGCTCGAGCGCGAGCGAGCGCGCGAGGCTCGCACGCTGCCGCTGTCCGCCCGACAGCTCGTGGGGGTAGCGGTCGCCGTAGGCCTTCGGCAGCTGCACGGCCTCGAGGAGCTCGTCGACCCGCGCACGCGCCGCTCGAGGGTCCTTCGCGCGGCCGTGGATCACGAGGGGCTCGGCGACGCACTCGGCGATCGTGAGGAGCGGGTTGAAGCTCGACGCGGGGTCCTGGAACACGAACCCGATGCGGCTCCGGAGCGGACGGAAGTTGCGCTCCCGGATCCCGTTCATCTCGGCATCGAGCACCTTCAGCGACCCGCCCGTGACCTTCGTGAGCCCGGCGATCGCGCGTCCGATGGTCGTCTTGCCCGAGCCGGACTCGCCGACCAGGCCGAGCACCTCGCCAGGCCGGATGACGAGGTCGACGCCGCCGACGGCCTGGAAGCCCGGACGGCCGAACCGACCCGGGTAGGTGATCTCGAGGCCCTTCGCCTCCACCACCGGCGGCTGCTCCAGCCAGTTCGTCGGCCGCGCCGCAGCGCGCTCGGCGGCCTTCACCGTGCCGTGACCCACGTAGGGGACGGCCGCGAGGAGCTTCTTCGTGTAGTCGGCCTGCGGTGACGCGAACAGCGTGTGCACGTCCGCCTCCTCGACCACGACGCCCTGGTACATCACGGCCACCCGGTCGGCCAGGTCGGCGACGACTCCCATGTTGTGGGTGATCAGCACGATCGCCGAGCCGAACTCGTCGCGGCAGCGGCGCAGCAGGTCGAGGATCTCGGCCTGCACCGTGACGTCGAGCGCGGTGGTCGGCTCGTCCGCGACGATGAGGCCCGGGTTGAGCACGAGGGCCATCGCGATGACGATGCGCTGCTTCTGGCCGCCCGAGAACTGGTGCGGGTAGTGGTCGATCCGCTCCTCGGGGTCGGGGATGCCGACGCGGCCGAGGATGTCGATCGCCTTCGCGCGCGCCTCCTGCTTCGAGACGTCGCCGTGCGCCCGCAGCCCCTCCATGATCTGCCAGCCGACGGTGTACACCGGATTCAGCGCGGTCGACGGCTCCTGGAAGACCATCGCCACGTCGGTGCCGCGCACCTCTCGGAGCCGCTGCTTCGAGACCGTGATGATGTCGCTCTCGCGCGTGCCCTCGCGGTTCGTGAGGATGACCGCGCCACGGGTCGTCGCCGTCTCGGGCAGCAGCCCGAGGATCGTCTTCGCGGTCACGGTCTTGCCGCTGCCGGACTCGCCGACGATCGCGAGCACCTCGCCGCTCTGCACCGACAGCGAGACGTCGTCGACCGCCTTCACCGCACCGGCGTCGGTCGAGAACGAGACGCCGAGGTTCCTGATGTCGACCACCGTGCTCATCGCTTGACCTCGATCCCGTGCTCGTCGAACGTCTCTCCGTCTTCGAGGCCGGCGAGTCCGCCGGGCCCCGCGTACAACGCGCCTCCCGGCACGACCGAGGTCTGCGCGACCTCGCCGGCCGCCTGCGCGACCCGACGACGCCCGCGCAGACGCGGGTCCGCCAGGTCGTTGAGGCTCTCGCCCACCAGGGTGATCGCCAGCACCGTGAACACGATGGCCAGGCCGGGGAACAGCGCGGTCCACCAGATGCCGCTCGTGACATCCGACTGCGCCTTGTTCAGGTCGTAGCCCCATTCGGCGGCCGCGGTCGGCTCGATGCCGAAGCCCAGGAAGCCCAGCGCCGCCATCGTGAGGATCGCCTCGGACGAGTTCAGCGTGATGATGAGCGGCAGCGTGCGCGTGGCATTGCGGAAGACGTGCTTGAAGACGACCCGCGAGTTCGAGGCGCCGAGCACCTTCGCGGACTCCACGTACGCCTCCGCCTTGATGCGCACGGTCTCGGCGCGGATCACCCGGAAGTACTGCGGGATGTACACGACGGTGATCGCCCCGGCGGCGGCGAGCACACCCGCCCACAGGTTGGACTGCCCGCCCGAGATCACGATCGAGAGGACGATCGCGAGCAGCAGCGACGGGAAGGCGTAGATCGCGTCGAAGACCACGACGAGCACGCGATCGACCCAGCCGCCGAAGTAGCCCGCGTAGAGCCCCAGCGCCACGCCGATGAAGATCGACAGGAGCACCGCGATGATGATCACGAGGATCGCCGTCTGGGTGCCCCAGATCACGCGGGACAGCACGTCGTACCCGCCGACCGTGGTGCCGAACGGATGCTCGAGCGACGGCGGCTGCTGGGTGCCGAACGCGCCGGCGTCGTTCTTGCGCTGCGCGAAGCCGTAGGGCGCCAGCAACGGCGCGAAGATCGCCGAGAGGATGAAGATGGTCAGCATGACGAGGCCGGCGACGAGCATGCCGCGCTGCAGCCCGACGCTCTGCCGCAGCTGGTGCACGACCGGGAGCCGGTCGCGGAGTCGTCGCTTCGGGACGGCGGTGACGGATGCCGCGGTCATCTCAGTACCTCACCCTCGGGTCGATGTACGCCGCGATGATGTCGACGATGAAGTTGGTGATCGTGACGATGACGGCGAGGAGCACGACGATGCCCTGCACGGCCATGAAGTCACGCGACTCGATGAACTCGGCGAGGATGAACCCGAGCCCCTTCCACTCGAACGTGGTCTCGGTGAGCACCGCTCCTGACAGCAGCAGGGCGATCTGCAGGCCGATGACCGTGATGATCGGGATGAGCGCCGGCCGGTAGGCGTGCTTGCGGAGCAGGCGCGACTCGGCGACGCCGCGCGAGCGAGCCGCGTCGACGTAGTCGGTCGTGAGCGTGCCGATCACGTTCGTGCGCACGAGGCGGAGGAAGATGCCGGCCGTGGCGAGGCCCAGCGCGATCGAGGGCAGTACGGCGTGCATGAGCACGTCGCCCAGCACGGCGGGGTCGCCGGTCATCAGCGCGTCGATCGTGTAGAAGCCGGTCTTGTTCGGCACCGTCTGCATCTGCAGCTCGGCGCCGACGCTCGCGCGACCGGCGACGGGGAACCACTTCAGCCACACCGAGAAGATGAGCTTCAGGAGGAGCCCGGCGAAGAAGATCGGGATCGCGTACCAGAAGATCGCGAGCACGCGGTAGATCGCGTCCTGCGTCTTGTCGCGGTGGTACGCGGCGAGCAGTCCGAGCGGGATGCCGACCGCGAACGCCACGATCAGGGAGTAGAAGACCAGCTCGAAGGTCGCCGGACCGTAGGTCGTGAGCACCTCGAGGACGGGACGGTTCGTGGTCATCGTCGATCCGAAGTTGCCCGTCAGGATCTGGCCGAGGTACTCGAAGTACTGGATGAACAGCGGACGGTCGTACCCGGCGGCGGCCCGCAGCTCTGCGAGGGCCTCGGGTCCGAGCCGGCCGCCCTGCGCAGCGGTGATCGGATCGCCGGTGGTGCGGGCCAGGAAGAAGACGAGGGTGACGAGGATGAAGATCGTCGGGAACATCAGGAGGAACCGAACGAGGACGTATCGTCCGAAGCCGCCTCCTTGCGATTTCGGCTTCGGACGTCCCGAAGCCGGGAGGTCCTCCGTCGTTTGAACGGTGTCAAAGGTGCTCATGGATTCCTCAGGGGTACAGGGGAACGGGGGCGACCCGCGATAGCAGGTCGCCCCCGTCGTCGAGCTTCAACGACTCTAGTGCGTGATCAGCCCTTGGAGAGCGCGCCGTAGCGGAACTTGAAGGACGCGTCGAGCGTGTCCTCCGTGCCCTCGACGTCGCTGCCAACGACCGCGACCTGCGCGCCCTGCATGTACGGGATCGTGGACAGGTCGGCTGCGACCTTGTCCTGGATCTCGCCGATGAGCGCCGCGCGAGCCTCGGGGTCCGCCGTCACGGCCTGCTCGAGGATCAGGTCGTTCACCTCGGGGTTGTCGTAGTGGTTCGACAGGAAGTTCTCCGTGAGGAAGAACGGCGTGAGGTAGTTGTCGGCGTCCGAGTAGTCGGGGAACCAGCCCAGCTGGTAGGCCGGGTACAGGTCGGCGACGCGGTCCTCGGAGTACTGGACCCACTCGGTCGACTGCAGGTTCACGTTGAACAGGCCGCTCGACTCGAGGTTGTCCTTGATGATCGCGTACTCGTCGCTCGACGACGGTCCGTAGCGCTCGGCCACGTACTGGATCGAGATGTCGAGCGGCGTCGTGATGCCGGCCGCCTCGAGCGTGGCCGCGGCCTTGTCGGGGTCGGGCGCGCCGTTGCCGTCGCCGTAGAGGCCCTTCAGCGCCTCGTTGGCGCCGGTCAGGCCCTCGGGAACGTACGAGTACAGCGGCGTGAAGGTGCCCTTGTAGACGTCCTCCGAGATCGCGTCGCGGTCGATGAGGTCGGCGATGGCCTGGCGGACGGCGAGCGCCTTGGCCGGGTCGGCCTCAGGGGTCGTCGCGCCGAACGGCATCGTGTTGAAGTTGAAGACGAGGTAGCGGATCTCGCCACCGGGGCCGTCGACGACCTTCACGTTGTCGTTGCCGCGGAGGTCCTCGATGTCGGTCGCGCTCAGCGTGCGGTGCGCGACGTCGATGTTCCCCTCCTGCACGTCGAGCTTCAGGTTCGAGGCATCCGTGTAGTACTTCACGTTGACCGTGTCGGTCTTCGCCTCGCCGAGGATGCCCTGGTAGTCGTCGTTCGCCTTGTACGAGATCAGGTTGTTGAAGTCGTAGCTGTCGATGACGTACTGGCCGGCGAACGCGTTGCCCGCGACGATGTCGTCGTCGGAGGTGAGCGAGTCCGCCGAGAAGACGTCCTCGTCGACGATCGGGCCGACCGGGCTCGAGAGGATCTGCGGGAAGATCTGGTCGTTCTCCGACTTCAGCGTGAAGACGACGGTGGTGTCGTCGACCGCCTCGACCGAGTCGAGGTTGTAGAGCAGCGACGAGGGGCCGTTCTCATCGGCGATCGCGAGCTGCCGGTCGAACGTGAACTTCACGTCGGAGGCCGTGAGGTCGTTCCCGTTGGCGAACTTCAGGTCGGGCTTCAGCGTCACCGTGTACTCGGTGGGGCTCGTGAACTCGGCCGACTCAGCGATGTCGGGCTCGACATCGGGGCTGCCGTAGGGGGTGTTGAGCAGGAACGGGTACACCTGGTTCATCACGGCGAACGAACCGTTGTCGTACGAGCCGGCCGGGTCGAGCGCGGTGACCTGCTCGGTGGTGCCGATGGTCAGCGTGCCACCGGATGCCTCGCTGCTGTCGCCGCCGCCGGCGGTGCAGCCGGCGAGTGCGAGGGCGGCCACGGAGGCACCGGCCACCGCGATGAGGGCGCGGTTCCGGTTCGTGGATGCGGATGTCATATCCGTCTACCTCTTCCTATGGATATCGGCTCGACCTTCGGAAGGCGGATGCCGAGTTGGTGGGACCGGCGCGTTCGGGTCCCGCATGCGGGCGTGGAACGGGTCGCTCGTTGTCCACCCTCGAGACGAGGGCGGCGCCACCCCGCCGCTCTGCTGCGAGCGGGAGGACCCTTCAAGAGGTAGCACGGCGACCTGTAGCGCGAACTCAACGTTATCGGACCGTAATGCTCGGAAATCCTGACGGGTAACCGTCGGAATTCGCCACGCGTCGATTCGGCGCGGCGCCCTGTCGGTCACGGGCGGGGCGATGGAAGGATCCATGGACATCGCTTTCCCAGCGGATGCAATGCCGCATCACAGGAAGCGGTGCACGCGGACGCATCGCTCCGCGGGAGACGACATGGAGGTTGCAGTGGCACGACGAGATCACCGACCCAGAACCGCGACGAGGCGAGCCGGGCTCGCCATCGCCGCCGCAGCGGGCGTCATCACGCTCGCGACGGTGTCGAGCGGCACCGCGATGGCGGCACCTCCCGACTCCTTCGACCCCTCCGTGCTCGGCCCGGTCGACCCCCAGTCCTGGGAGAACATGGACGACATGACCTGGGACGACTACGTCGCCGTCCCCGGCACCGACTGGGCCAACGACATCGAGGGCTCGGAGCGGCAGTTCAACGGCGCGATCGTGCTCGTCGACTTCGAGAACCAGCCCTTCCTCGTCACCCAGCCCGAGGGCGCGCACGCGTTCGGCGACCCGTCGGGCCTCGCGAACGGCCTCGCTCGCGAGGACGTGCCGCAGTTCTACCTCGACCTGCTCAACAAGCCCAGCGAGCTCAACCACGGCCGCACCATCAACGAGTACTGGATGGAGCAGTCGGGCGGCCGCCTCAGCGTGCAGATGCAGGCGTTCGGGCCCTACCAGCTTCCCGGCAACATCGAGGAGTACGGCCTGAACGACTCGTTCAACAAGCCGAACGCCGCGTTCTGCCCGCAGGGCGAATCGTGCGACAAGAACATCCGCACCGACGCGCTGGCGCTCTGGGGCGCCGACATCGGCAGCGCCGACCCGCTCACCCAGTTCGACCAGGTGTTCTACGTCACCGCCGGCCACGACGAGTCGTCGACGTGGGAGGAGTTCGGGCAGATGCTGTTCGAGCACCCCGAGGACGTGACCGACGACTTCGGGCCGCCGCGAGACGAGAACGGCGTCGCGCTCGACCAGAACGGCGCACCCATGGCGAACTGGGCGAAGACCCGCTACGTCCCGTGGACCTCGTGGGCGGCCGCGGTCAACCACTGGCCGAACGCGAACTCCCCCAGGAACGGCCGCGCCGGCAACTCCACGCAGGCGGAGTCGTCGGGCATGGGCACCTACGCGCACGAGTTCTCGCACATCCTCGGCATCGCCGACAACTACGGGAACCCGTACGGCACGGAAGCCGCCGACGGCGGACCCCTGCGCGACACGAGCGGTCCGTTCGACATCCTGGCACGAGGCACGTTCAACGGGCCCGGCGGCACGCACGAGCGCTGGAGCGTCCCGTCGGTGGCCGGCGGATCGCAGCCCTCGGGCGTCGGCCTCCGCAACCGCATCAACCTGGGCATCATCGACGAGTCGAACTACCTCAACCTGCAGGAGAGCGACCTCGACGCGCTCGGCTCGGTCGTCACCAAGGTGGTCTCCCGCGCGGTCATGCGGCCGGGCGAGCTCACGGGCATCAACCTCGTCTTCGACAAGCCCACTGCGGCGGCGGCGGATGACTCGACGGGCACCTGCACGCGCCAGGCGAAGTACGACTGCGACGGCGGGTCGTTCGACAACTACACCGTGGAGGTCATCGACCGAATGGGCACGGACTCATTCCAGCCCGACCACGGCGTGATGATCGCCAAGACGAAGAACCAGGACCGCAACCCGTTCATCTGGACGATCGACGCGAACCCGCAGGACATCGCGACGGTCGACTACGTGCGGCCCGACGGCACCCCGATCATGATCACGCGGGGCGACCAGCGCCAGCTGAACGATGCGCTGTTCCACGCCGGCAACGACTCGGGTTCCGAGTACGAGTACGTGGACACCGCCAACGGCCTGCACTTCTACGTCCTGAACGTGGAGCGGGACGCCGAGGGGATCCTCGCGTACGACGTGGCCGTGCGCTCCACCGTGAGCGCCGGGCCACAGGCCCGTGGTGTCGACCTCGGCACCGCGACCGTGAAGGGCAACCTCGCCGCCATGCACGGTCAGGCCCAGGCGAACGGCACCGCGATCGCGCAGTGCCTCGTGCCGCTCACGAACACCGGTGCGGCCGTCGAGGACGCGAAGGCGAACAACGACATCTACCGCCTGGCGACCTCGATCGAGGGACGCGGATGGTCGGTGACGACGCCGAGCAGCATCGTGGCGGCGGCGGCGGGCTCGACGATCGAGGTGCCGGTCTACGCGTCGCGCGGGGCCGACGCCGACCGCGACGCGAACGTCACGATCACGGCGACGTCGGAGAACGACCCGTCGAAGACCGAGACGATCACCTGCGAGCTCGACGCTCCGGGCAAGGCCCGGTAGTCACTCGCACCGGGCGGGGCACGCGGAACGGGACGACCTCTCGTTCCGCGTCGCCCCGTTCGGCGCCACCCGGGTTCCGCGTGAGCCCGCACGATCACACGACACACACGACACGACGCCCGGCCGATCGGCGGGCACGGGGAGGCCACGTGGGGTTCCGGCCCATCCACCGCTCGGCGCTGCTCGCCGCGACCCTCCTGTCGGCCGTCGCGCTGACCGGGTGCGCCGGGACGACGACCGGAGACTCCGTCGACGCCGACGGACTCCAACTCGTCGTGCGCGACGGCCACCTGCGCGAGCTCGGCGCCTCGTGCTCGGGCGCGAGGCCGTACCTCGGCATCCACGCGGGCGCCGAGCTGACCCTTCACGACGGCGACGGCCGTGAGGTGCTCGCCGTGGTGCTCGGCGACGGCGAGGCGGTGAAGGTCGACGACATCGACTACGGCCGGGCGCCGCGCATCCCGACCTTCTGCCGGTTCCCCTTGGGCACCGCGAGCCTGGACGACGGCGCGCAGTACACGGTGAGCATCGACGGGCAGGTCGTCGCCGAGCACCGTGCGGATGCCGATGGCACGATGGTCTTCGTGCCCGCGTTGGCCGACCCCACCATCGAAGGATCCGAATGACCCCCCTCCGACGGGCCGCAGCAGTCGTGGCGGCCGCCACGCTGGCCCTGACCCTCGCCGCATGCACCACCGAGCCACGAGGCGGCGCCGCCCGCCTCCCCGGTGCGATCCCCGAGGGCACCTCCTACTTCCCCGTCGCGGATGCCCCGGCCGCACCGTCGCTCGACGGCCGCCTCGTCGACGGCACGGCGGTCGACCTCGACGCCCTGGCAGCCGGTCGGCCGCTCCTCGTGCAGTTCATGGCCAGCTGGTGCTCGACGTGCGCCGGCCAGCAGGCCGTGCTCGCGGACGTCGCCTCCGAGTACGGCGAAGCCGTGGCGATCGCCCAGGTCTCGGGCGACACCGACCCCGATGCGCTCACGACCTACCTCGACGCCGAACAGGTCGGCGACCCCGTGGTGCTCGACCCCGAACTGCAGATCTGGCGCGCCTACGCCGTCACCGAGCCGCCGATGACCGCGTTGATCGACGCCGACGGACGTCTCGTGAAGCTCTGGCCGGGCGGCGCCGACGCCGCGAGGATCCGCGAGCAGCTCGAGCAGATGGTGTCTCGCGCGGGCTGACCCCGGGCCCGGTCAGTCGCCCCGAAGGGCCCGCCGATCGCGCTCGAGGTCGACGAGGGCGTGCTGGAGGGCGGTGTACGTCGCCGTGTCGGCACGGTCGGCCCGCTGGAGCCGCCCGAGCAGCTCGGACTTCTGCCGCAGCAGCTCCCGGTCGACGAGGGCGCTCACCACGCCCGTGACGTAGGCCGCCAGCTCGGCCTCGCTGCGCTGCGGAACCGGCGCGACCGCGAGCTGGTGCACGATGCCGCCGAACGGCGCCGGCACCTCCTCGACCACCCGGTCGACTCGGATCGCCGGATCGGGCGACGCGAGCACCGAGGCGACGGCGTCCCGCACGACCGCGAGCGTGGCGTTGCCGAACCGGCAGTCGATCGCATGGCGGAGCAGGTCGGCGCCCACCGTGTCGGGGTACTGCAGGATGACCTGCAGCGCGTCGCGCTCCAGCCGGGTCGACGGGTCGCCCGGCAGGTCGGTGATGGAGAACGGCCGGGTCGGGGCATCAGATGCATCGGCGTGGTCGCGCGACGAACCCTGCTGCGCGTTGCCCGGCGCTGTCGCAGGCGCCGTCCCGCGTCGGTCGC